>NZ_CP071720.1:0-187211 GCF_021497025.1 Acaryochloris sp. 'Moss Beach' | reverse complement strand
ACCTTTGGAGATAAACCTTGCCATGGTGATGTGTTCCACATCCAGCACCAGTGTCAGACCCTGGCTAACAGTCTCAATCGCAAAGCGATGGGGGCTCAGTCTCGACGCCAAGAGCTAGAAGCCAAGATGGCAGAGGCCAAGCAACAAGGACAATGGCATCCCCTCTGTGTCCGTTTGGGAAAAGCGAGAACCCAAGAGAAGCAATCAGTGCAACTGGCCAGAGACATTAATACTAAGCTGTGCCTGAAGATGTAACTCTCAAACTCGTGAAACTCAATACTGAGTTGGCTTAGCAAATAATCAAAATTACACTCTTAGGTGCTAATTGGTATAAGACCCTGATAGAGTGGCTCAATCATGATGTCCTCCAACTGGCCGGTCCCTGTCATTCAGAACGGCTGGAACTTTATGACTTCATCGTTGCAGAACTTCATCTGCGTGAGCATCAAGGAGGCAAACAGATTCGGGTCTTGCGCAAAGCATTGAAGAATCAACGCGATGATCTATTGGCCTTTGCCAAGGTGTTTGATGACAAGCTAGCTGAGATTGCTCAGCAATTCGAGACACCGCTGTTTCTGGTCAGACAGATGGTGCGCTTTTTCCGGAAACAGGCGACCTCCGAAGCGTACTGGAGGAGCTGGGGCGATCTGCATCAGAGGCTGAGTTGGAAGTTCTTTCAACTCCATAAAGCGATCCAAGATGCGATGAAATAGACACCCAGAGCCAGTTCTTTGGTAGAGAATCTAAACTCCAGGCTGCGCAATTATTTCACGCTGCGCAAACATCTAGGGACACCCTATTTAGGACTTCTCCAATTCTTTCTAAACCACCGGCAATTCATGAGCAGTGGTTGTGCGGATAGGATGGGAAAGAGTCCCAGGGAAGTGATGACTAGTGAAAAGCATCCTCACTGGCTAGAACTGCTGGGATTTAAACTCTTCAAAAGAGCTTAGGAAACGCAATAAATTCTGGACTGGTCATTTCTGGAGATGGCCTGCTTTGTCGTGCGAGTGTTACCCATTTTTGGCCATTTCTGAACAAAGCCAAACTATTTACGCTTTCAGCATCATTCTGCATAAATTATGATTGCGTCTCATTTTCGATAACAATTTCACTCCATTGTTTGTAAAAGCGCTATTGAGGAATTGTTTCCAGCCGACTACAGGGAATCTGGTCAGCATGGATGGTGCTAGCGATTTTGGGACTTCGAATCTCCAATATTGCATTGGATAAGGTTTCGAAACGAAGCATTTGTTGGGGTAAAACTGTACGCTCAAAATGACGATGAGCAATATTCACAACACGGATAATTAGAGGATAGGTCTTATCATTGTAAAAGCTGCAGGAAATGGATGTTGTCAAAGAAATGTTCATAAATTGATTTAAAAAAGTTTTCTATTAGTAAGAACTGACCCTTAAGGAGTTTGGTAGCTCAGGGAATGAGATTGATAACTCTGCAACTATGCGTTGGGCAGAATATTTTTAAGTGCCGTCACTTTTTGATTCCTAGCATAGAATATTTCCCATCTTTGAATTCCACTCTGATTTAATATCTTCTCTGCTGATTTAATCTCAGATATCGTCCCTTCGACTATGAGCAGATAGTAGCCTTTAGCAACGTAGTTGTTATAAATAATCGCCCGTTCTTCGGGAATCCCCAAGCTTGCCAAGGCTCCTACTAAGACACCTGTAGTTGCCCCAACTGCTCCTCCGGCAAAGGTTGTCACTAGAGTCGATGCTGTTGCCCCTGCCATCAAGATGGGGCCAATACCCGGTATGGTTAAGGTACCTAAGCTTACGAGCAGTCCAGCAATAGCTCCTAGAGCACCTCCAGTGACAGCTCCAGTCGCTGCAGTATCTACTGTCACCTGACCTGCTTGCTCTTTTACTTCCACTCCCTTGATCTCATGAGATAGGCTATTATCTTTTGCAATCATCGAAAGCTTCTCGATAGGGAAGTCATTGGCCTTTAGATTAACCACCGCCGATTCTGCATCGACACCCCGAGCAAACACTCCCAGTGCTTGTTTATATTCTGGTGGAGTTAAGTCATATTTGATGGTTGACATGTTTCCTCTTTTTGATTGAATGGAATGCCCATTGCTGTATGCTTCATCTCCAGATCTGGATAAGATTTAGATTACAAACTCTCAACAGCAATGAGCTTTTATATAAGTAAGAACCGAAACAAGCTGGGTATGCAGCCATATCCTAGTCTCCTCTTAGATCGATAGTTATTGATTGGTTAAATGAAATTCTAGAAATACCAACCAAAGAATGTTTTAAAGGCGAGGGTAGTCCAGGATTATGAAGCAGGTTATGGCTAAAAGAACTTTTTCAACTTACTAGAGTGTGGATTTTTAAGGGGGAAGACTACTCAGTTTTAATGGATTCTACAATCTGCAAGTTTGCCTGGGTAGTGAGTGTCAAACTATCAGGTTCAATCCTGATTACTCTTTGACTCTTACGCTCAGGTTTATTGACACCAAATGTTCCAGATAGAAAATCACCTAAGTTGCTCGATTTTCCCGAGATCGAATCAACAATGCCTTGTGCTGCTGCAGAAGTAATCGAACCTTTTAAGTCGGTGGATTCAAGTTCTGTTTGATCAACAGCGATGCGAGGACTTGAAGCTGCGTTGATGTTGTAGCTGCGATTTCCAACTTTGAGACTATCGGCCACAAACTGTGTGGCGGGTGTAGTACCATTTACCTTCGTAGGTACGAAGCGCCCTTGAATAGAGCTGCCCTCTGGAATCAACATTTTACCCTCAGCGTTTATCACGGGTTCTGCCACTGCCAAGGTTGTGGCATAAGTTTCTCCAGGAGTAATCAGCAGATTAACATCTTTAGAACCAGGGTACTCCAAAGGGATCTGTGAACCTTGATCTAATAGATTCATTTGTTGTATCTGTGAATTGGTTGCCAAAGGTTCTTGAACCTTAGCTGGCTGCTGAGGACTCACCACAGACTCTTGAATGGATTTGGACTGTCCTACTATATAGTTCGCAGTCTTAGTATCGGCATCTAAGGGGTTTAATTGCTGCTGCTGCACGAGAGCTTGATAGATAAAGGCCGCTGCATCAGCCCGAGTCATTGCTCCATAAGGATTCAAGTAACGGACGTTGGGATAATTGACGACCAAACTATTTTGGGTGGCTGCTGCAATTTCTTCATGGGCATAGCTCGGAATTTCCACTGCATCCCGATAAGCATTGAGGGTATTATTAACGGACCCCTCTGGTTCTAAATCTAACTTATTTGAGAGTGCTACGAGTGCCTGCATTCGTGAAATAGCGTCATCTCCGTTAAGAGAGTTACCCTTAGTAGAACCAAAAGTTCGCTGTAATATCGAGTCAAATTGAGCTTTTGTGATGGGCATATCGGGCCTGAAAGTGCCGTCTGAATAGCCCATGAGAATATTATTCTGGGCTAGTACTGTAATGAAGGGTCTTGCCCAATGGTTAAAGCTAACATCAGAAAATGTTGACCGAGGTGTGGCTGATACAGCTGCTGACAGGGGTGCTAGCATCGCTAGCGTTAATCCTCCGGCCAAAGCACTGCGTCGAGTAGACCAAGGTAAAAAAGTCATAAAAAATTGAGTTCTCCTAAAATTCATCAAGGTTAGTGGTGTTGTCTTATGTAGAGTCATGCTCTAGGAAAGATATAAGCCAGAGTCACACCATAAAGATCAACAGACACATAACCAAACTGCTTCACAGAGGATAGCTAGTTAAGCAGTTACATTAACTGTTGATACTATTATCTAAATTTATAGAGAAAATGTTATCCCTCAGAAGGAAGAGATTTACATCTGTCGCTAGATAGTCTTTCAACACATGGTAGTGCTCCATAAGTAAGGATCGCTGAGACTCACTACCATCAGTACTTTCATTAAACTTACCTGAGTATCTCAACCCTAAGCCTCTGAAACTTCTAGAGGCTAGGCATCTAATCTATCGTCAGATTCTGAACTGTATTGAAGCAAAGGCATACTATTCCGTGGGGATGCTTTGGGAAAATAGTATTTACCCTAAACTCTGAAAAGCCTATGTAAAAGTAATTTCAAGAATCCTTACATCTGGGGGGCTACCCAACACATCACTCGAACTTTCGGATTTGTTCTCGTTCAAAAGATCTGAAAGTATGAGTACCCCAAGGAGTCAAGAGACGAAATTAACGGAAACGCTCTCTGCAAAAACTTGCAGGTAGAATCACACATGCAGAAATTATTTCAACCCTTCAGAGAAACTCAACGACTCCTATTGATATCAATTCAAAAAGCACAACTCGAAAACATTCGACTGAAATTATCTAAAGTTGCCACTCAAGTACGCTTTAGTATGAGATTAATTGGAGCTGTTGAACTGTTGCGCTGTCGGCGGGGAAGCTGGAAGTGAAGTCACGCTTGGATTAGAAAATAAACCCATAGTATTAAACACTAAAACTGCACTCAAAACCCCTATCGATCCACCTAATAATCCTGTACGCCACTTCAATTGAGTTCTCATTTTTCGGAGTTCCAACCCATAGAGATCGGGGTCAGAGGGAGAATTGGGTAGAGAATTGGTTTCGATGATTTCTTGGGCTGCTGTTATCGGTTGGAATTTGACTTGCTCATAGAGCCAGTCCGTAATTAGTTGAGGGCAATTGCGACGAAACCAGCGAATGCCAAAAAATAGAAAGATCGGCTTGGTTTGGGATGAGATCGCTTTGCTGATGCGATTGACAGATCGCGGTTTTACTTTGCGATTAATCAAGTTAATAGAACCAATATCGTACAATCGATCCAAAATCAATTTAACAGTCGTTGATTCTTGTTGGACAAGCTGATCAAGCAACAATAGAATGTCATTAATAGCTTGCTCCTCTAATGGATGAGTAGGTAGTTCAGGAGAGACTTTAGCAGCTATTTTGGAAGATTGAGTACGTTTCAAAATATTCTTTTGACGATTCGATAATCCTATTAAAGAAGAAAGACTGCCTATTGAAATCGACCACAGGTTCTAAAGATGGGTTGTATCTCAGCCCTATGAATAGGCCATTAGGAAGATGACTATTGTCTATTACGCTTTTCAACAAAGAACTCCTGCCATGATAGCTGGATAAACTGAACACATTTGAACCGAAGCTCAGATCCTCAAAACACTGGGGTATATGGCTTCTAAAGAATAGGGGGTTGAAGATAATCTCACTTGACTACCTATCAATCTGACACCAAGCCATCCAGGATTCAGCTAGTTGGCAATCTGTGACATTATCGGGCAGATCTGTCCAGAACAACTCAAAGGCTTGCTGAACTTGCCAGCGATTCTGCAATACCTCGGACCAAGGCGACCTTCCCAGCCTGGGCAAGATTCGGGAGGAGATTTGAGATCTTTTCGAGGAAGGGCAAACTATGGCTCTCCGGTAATTAGCGTGGGTAATATATCCAATCTAATCGCGCTTAACTCAACATGGGTTCAGGTAAATTGGAGCCTTACGAGATGGATAAGTAAGGGCAGCAATCAGTAATATCGACAGGTCAAATAGCACTTGTAGGGAAAAAAGCTACCAGATTCTTCAGCATCACAAAGAAACCCATCAACAATATTTTCAGTAGATGGCACCCCGCTTGTGCTGCTAATGGAGACTTAAACCGAATCAGCTTCCCTGGTAAGAACAAAAACAATGATAACGCCATCGCATTGACCAGCAATAAGCCTAACAGTAAGTAACCCCCAATACCCGCTAGCAATGATCCTTTTTGGATAGAGGGTAGCAACTTGATAAATGCAGCCAACAGACCCAACATACTTAAAGGGGCCAACCAATTGGGAAGTTCAATCCCCAAAACGAAGTGCTCTAGCATCTGAAAGGCTTTGTTCAAGACTGCCTGAAACAGTTCCTCTTTGCGATCAAACATGGCCCACACCTGATGACGTTGCAGCCATGATAGTCACACTTTTAGTTTTGTCAATTGTTTTGCTGTATCTACCTAATAGACCTCTGACACCATGAGTAAGAGAGGGTAGGTACGTTCAGGCTTTTGGGTTAGTGAACAATCCCTGAAATGAACACATTTGCAACTATTTCTAGTTGCAAATGTTGAGAAACCTTTAGATAATGAGAATAGCGCTGGTACTGAGCATGACCCGGAAAGAAAAGCTCATCAAACGTTTCCTCACACGCCCTAAAGACTTTACCTGGGATGAGTTGGTTGTTCTATTGTCCATCTTTCAATTTTCTGAAGTCTCCACCGGTAAAACTGGCGGGTCTAGGAGACGTTTCATTAATTCAGATGGCCTTGTCATCAGTCTTCATAAACCTCATCCGCGCAACCTATTGAAGAAATATCAAATTGAACAAGTCATCGACATTTTAGAGGAGGAAAGGCTGATATGAAAAATATGATCGAATATCAAGGTTATTTTGGATCTGTCCATTTCAGCAACGAAGATGAAGTGTTTTATGGCAAGGTTGAGTTCATCCGCAGCCTAATTAGCTATGAAGGGACTGATGTTCAATCACTCAAAGCAGCTTTTCAAGAAGCCATTGATGAGTATCTAACCGATTGTGCTGAAAACGCAATAGAGCCTGAGCACTCCTTCAAGGGGAGCTTCAATATCCGACCTGGAACTCAGCTCCATAGACAAGCTGCGATCGCAGCTCAGCAGCGGGGAATCAATCTCAATGCTCTTGTAACTGAAGCGCTAGAGAACTATCTACAGCCATCGAAGTAGCTCCCACCGATCACCCCCCAACACTTCGCCACCCGCTCCCGATCCAACCACACTCCGACCATTTCCTCAATCCACTCAATTGCTTCATTTAGCTGCAGCTCAACCACCTGTAAGATATTAAGCGTGTCTTCCAGCTCTGGACTTTTAAACGAAATTTTGATGAGCGACTTTTTTCCCTCAACTGTGATCCAGAATTGCCTAATACATTAGTCTACTATCAGAGCCTTTGAAACAATTGCACTCTCATGCCCATAACCTACACCAACCGGAAGCAGAAAACGTTTTATTTGCATCAGGGCAAGACTAAAACAGGTAAACCCAAATGCCACTTCTCAATGAAGGCTGAGGGAGTATTAGCCGAGGCCATCCCAGAAGGATTTGAAATCTATGAAAATCCTAATGCCCAAGTTTTCTTGAGGAAGATTCCGCCAAAGCTGATCACCGATCAGGAATTATGCCTTGTTAAGGATGGAATGGAGAAATATTCCCATGCAGATAAATACATAGTTGATGTTAAGAAAGAGGCTATAAGTATTTTTACTCCAACTCAGAATGTTTCTGCCCTTTCAGAGTTTCTCGTTCCAACAGCTCAGGCTCTAGGAAAAACTCAAGAGGACTTACAAAAACTCCTCCAACAGGTGCTGTCTTATTCCTGTGGTTTTAGGTTCATTTTGGTGGACAAACAGCAGCGACTCTTTCAAGCCCAGAGATATTGCTATCTAGGTTCCATTGACGATTGGATAGAGATTGGTTCCACCGACCAACTCGAAATTCTGGTAAAAAATTATGCAAAACATATTGACCAGGACTCCATGTATGAATTGCTATGAGAGTAAATTTATACTAAGAAAATATAATCTTTTCCGGGTGACTTTGCAGTAAGACAGGAATGATAGTAGTTTCACGGTAGCCTCTCAGATATACAATTCTGTTGGAGTTAAAATGTTCAAAGTTAAGTCATATGTTTCTAGGCTTCTGCTAATTTTTTCTCTCTTTATCACTGCATGTGAAACAAACTTACAGCGGGAAACCTCAAAGCAAGTTCGCTTAGAACCATTAGCAACTGGTGATTCTAAGACAAAATTGGTTAGAGACGTTGTTTTAGAAATAGGAATCGCTCAACAATATGACCTACATCTGAATAACACAACTGATGCACTAATCCCATCATCTTCGAGCAACAAGAAATGGAGGATATGGTTGCAAGAAATTGTGGAAAAAGAAGCTGGTTGGAGGAATATCGAAGACCAATACATTGCACATTTAGAAGCTAATTTCTCAGAAGCTGAGTTAAATAAATTATTGAATCTAGCCAAACAACCCGTTATGAAAAAATGGTTGCAGGCTAACATGAAAGCCTATTCAAATGTGGCTCCAACAAGGCAAAAATTGCTGGAAAAAGTGTGGTTTGACTACAATTCAGGAAAAATAACACCCCCGGATGGTGTGAAACCTGGATCTTGAAGAATTAATCCTAGGAAGATGACATTAGTATTCCATGATTATCTGATCACACCCTGACCCGAGCCACCCGCTCCCGAGCCAGGTACACTCCGATCATCTCCCCAATCCGCTCCATCGTCTTCGGCAACCTCAGTTCGATGACCTCCGGTCGGCCTTCGGCCATCACCTGCAAAATCGCAAAGTTCTTCTCAAGTTCGACGGCGCACTCCCAGCAGAAACCTGGTGTAGCAAACGGTTTCCTCACAAACGGCTTCCCCGCCCCCACCACCGTTATCCAGTATTGTCTTAGGCTATTCTGGGATGCCGTCAGATGTTCTAGCTGGCCTCATGTTCTACCAATCTGTGTAATTGATCGTATTTCAACGCATAGCCGACTCCACGAACCGTCTGAAAAAGCTCGGATTCCTCTAGATCTGCCTTGAGTTTTTTACGTAGACGAGACATATGAACATCAACAACCCGTGTGTCAACTATAGACTCTTTGCTATATCCCCATACCTTCTCTAACAGCTCTTGACGAGGAACTGCTTCTCCAGGGCGACTAGCCAATAGTTCCAATAAACTATATTCCACATAGGTGAGGGAGATCCGTTCTTCATCTAGGCACACTTGCCGCTTATTGGTATCAATATGTAGTGAACCCATCTCAATCACACCTGTAAGTCGATAATTAGAGGGTTTCAGCACATCCAGTCTGCGTAGAATACTCCGAACACGAGATTCTAATTCCTTGGGTGAAAAGGGCTTGACCATGTAATCATCAGCACCCATTTCCAAGCCTGTAATACGGTCTCTTACATCTGAGAGAGCGGTCAACATAATAATCGGAACTCTTGATATTTTGCGGACTGCTTGGCAGACACCATAACCATCCAGTTTGGGCATCATCACATCTAAGACAATCAAGTCGGGATTTTGATGCTCAAAAACCTCTAACGCTTCTATGCCATCAGCAGCGGTGAAGACTTGATAGCCCACCATCGTTAGTCGAGCCGATAAAATTCGTCGAATAGAAGCTTCATCGTCAACTATTAGAATGGAATGCTGATCATTACTCGGATTATTCATGGAGACAGACGTCATTAGTCATATTTCAATCCAGAGTAGCATTGTTGTTTAGACAATAATACTTGAAACACTTGATAGACAAGCTTTTTATAGTTAGTCAATTTGTGCGAGAGCATAACTCTTGCATCACCTACCCCTAATCCACCCCACTCTCACCTTCGCCTCTGCCTTGAATCACCCTATATAGATAGGAGGGAATCAATCTTCTTGGTTGGTCAAATTCTGAGGTTGGCTGAATTCTACTCCCGGAAACCACTCACCCCAATGCTGCGGTGCCAGCTCCCGCACTTGTTCCAGTACCTCTTTAGCAGCCAGACTCTTAGCCAATTTTTTTCTTCTTCGCTACCCCCGCTACCTTCAATTCGTTCACCCAGAATATACAACTCACACTTACAGATAAACCAATCATCTGAGCTGTCCATTTCGTACTCTGGATTCTCCCATCTCAATCTCTGGCAGACATCCATCAACATCCCAACAAAATTCTGACCACCACTGAGTGGTTTCACCAACGCAGCATGAATGGCTTTGGACAGCGATACCTTGCTAGAGGATGAAGATTTGGACGACAATTGAGGCTCTGGCACCGGAGGCTGTACCCGCTCTTTTGGATGGAATAAGCTGCTCCCAAGATAGGCTTCCAGCCATAATAAACAAGCCTGATGACGTGCATATTGCTTACGGGAATGGACTGCTGGATGAACCGTTGTGAGTGATTCTCCAGATTGTTTGACCTCTAACCAGACTGTGAATGGTGTGCTATCCCCCACCTCAATATATTCGAACTCTTCCCAATCCTTTTCCTGGCTTGAGGCAACGCTGATCACACTCGCTGCATCCTGAACATGATGAGTAAGATGCTGGATAACTTGCTGCTGTAATTCACTGTCACTTCCTTGAAACATCAACAAGTACAAGTCTTGAACTGTTAATTTCTCTGATTCCAAGCGACTGACTAACTCACTGTGGAGTCGCTCAAAATCCTGGTTCTCAGCAGCATACTTCACCAAACGAGTGAATTCTTTACTGGAAAGACGACCCAGCTCTTCAGGTGTCTGGAGTTGATCTTGGTAGACCTTCTGATGCACAGCCTTAAAGTACTCTGAGGTCTCTTTTTCATCCTCACGCCTGACTTGGGCAATATGCTGTCCCAATTGTTCAAGATCAGGCACGGTATAGGGTACCTCTTCCTGCTTGAGTACAGCTTTAACAATGCGATGGTTGATCAAGTCAGCCAGTCTCCGTATCGGACTGGTGAAGTGACAATAAGCAGGCAGGTTTAGGGCAAAGTGTCCGATTAACGCTGGACCATACTCAGCACGGTTCATCCAACTGTATAACCGTTGGCGAATAGCAGCGTTAGATCCTAACGTCAACAATGTCTGATTCATTGTTTCCCGATCTGGGGCAATTGCCCTGGCCGTGTGATTGCGATACAGGGCCGGGATATCTTGAGCTGCCAACCACTGGGCTACAGCCCGGTTCGCCAGGATCATAAATTCTTGAATCAGGATATGGCTACGATGGCGTTCACCCTGGACCAAGCTGCCCTCTTCTGTAAGCCACTGGCCTTGGGCTGTCTGGGTTGCACCAATCGCGCCAGAGGTCAGCCGATTCCGGTACAAATGCAATGCCCACTGATGGGCCATCTCTAAGGTCTTTTGAAAAGCAGGGTGTGCATCGGGCTGGGATGCTTCAGCGTAGGTAAATCGTTTCTGGCTCGTCAGCCAAGACTCAAAGATTTCCATATCCATAATCTGAGCCTTCGCATCGAGGGTGACCTGGATCGTCAGGGTGGGACGCTTTTGGCACTCTAGGAGACTCAGCTTATCTTCTGAGAGCGGCCTCGGCAGCATGGGAGCATTCCCCTTACTGAAATAGCGTGTGGTTGTGCGCTCAATTGCCACTTGATCCAAACTCGAATCAATCTCGATGAGTTCAGAGACGTCAGCAATATGGATAGAGAAAACAGCACCTGAATCAGTGGGTTCAATCCAGATGGCATCATCTAAGTCCCGCGAAGTTGGACCATCAATGGTGATGCCGTGGACTCGGGGACGTTGCCAGAGTTCATCAGAGAGGACAAGGCGCTTGGCTGCTGCAAATGCTTGAGGGGGGAAACGGTTATTGCTTTTGGGAGTCGCTTTGGTCTTTGCTGGTGGCTTATCCTCAGTCGGCGATTTAGATTGCTCATCTTGAACAGATACCTTAGCCTGTTCTATGGGCTGGTCCTGAGCTAGCGGTATAGGCTTCTTATCTTGAGGTACGGCTTCAGACTTTGACTCCAACGTTTTCAATGAAGGGGGGTTTGAGAGTTGTTCTTTCTTGGTGCAGCGCTTTCTGTTTGGCCTGCTTCTGGGATTTCCTAAGTGCTGACTTCCGCTGATCTATCTTGGATGCTTTGGTCTGGACCTGGCCTGAGTTGAGCTGGGATTCAAGCTTTGTAATAGCACTCTTGAGCAGCTTGGCGGCGGTGGGGTTGGTGCATTCTTGAAGCTGTTGGCGAAGTTGGGAGAGCTTTTCTGAAGTGGAAATAGGCATGAGAGCTTCACGGGGAGCGGACTTGCAGTCATTTTAATGTGGGAAAAGGGGATTTGGGCGGAATTTAGGTTCATTCTCAGGAGCAGTCTACTCTAAACCGGACTGACACACACCAAGAAGCTGGCGATTCTCGTTAGCCCCAAGAATGCGATCAGCATGGCCGTCAGGCAGATCAAAGATAGGCAACGATACACCTTGCTTGAGCGGCGCTTGGGTGGTGTTCCCAAAACTGACGAATCACTAGCTTCCACAATTTTTTAACGGGTCGTTAACACAGTCATCGATAATCTGGGTTGTTTAACTAGCTCATGAAATCCCCATATTGTTGCGTTATTTTGCAGAGATGATGGCTCTTTAAGATCGAGAGTGAAACTTTACTTTAGTATGGGCAGACTTTAGGTATAGAAAGCTTCTCAGTTATTTTTTAGCAGTAACCTCACACTCCAAATTTAGTGTGTCATGGTTGCCCTTTAATACACCATGTCATCTAGTGCCACTTCTCCTCGAGACTTCTCCTCTAGATCAACCTCCACCCTCTTTTTAAGGGGGATAGGCAATGCTACCTTGACCACCATATTGACCTTGACCCTCCTGGGAAGTGCTGGTTTAGCAGGAGGACTGATGGGGGTAGCGATTAGTTATCGCGATCTGCCTGATGTGACTTCATTAACCCGCTTTTCACCCAATGAAACAACTTACATCTATGACATCAACGGTAAGTTACTCACGGGCTTGCATGAGGAAGAGAATCGCCAGGTTGTCCCACTGGCTAAAATCTCTCCCCACTTGAAACTGTCCGTACTCGCCATCGAAGATAGCAACTTTTACCAACATGACGGCATTAATCCAGTCGGTATCCTGCGGGCAGCCATCACCAATTACCAGGCAGGTCAGACGGTACAAGGGGCATCAACCTTGAGTATGCAGCTGGCTAAAAATCTCTATCTGACCCCAGAAAGAGCCTTGAGTCGCAAGCTCGCAGAAGCAGTTCTAGCACTGAGAATCGAACAACTGCTCAGTAAAGATGAAATTTTAGAGCTATACCTCAATCAAGTGTATTGGGGACATAATACCTATGGCATAGAAACAGCCGCCCAGAGTTATTTCAATAAATCTGCTGAAGATCTGACCCTAGCTGAATCTGCCATGATGGCTGGGATTATCAAAGCACCAGAAGGGTATAGTCCCTTTGTAGATTTAGACCTTGCTAAAGAACAACAGGACATCGTTCTGGGGCGTTTGGAGGAACTGAAATGGATTACATCTGCTGAGGCTGAAGCAGCTCGGACAGAGAAAATCACTTTTAGGAGAAATTACCTCCTATCAACGGAGCCAAGCCCCTGATGTCACCAACACCGTCATTCAGGAATTGACTGAAAGATTTGGTCGAGAGGCACTCGTTAGAGGAGGATTCCGAGTTCAAACGACTCTTGATTGGAAGATGCAGGAAATTGCGGAGAAGACCGTTCGCAGGAATCATCAACACTATGCCTATGCTGCGGACCAGATGGCATTAGTCGCGGTCGATCCGAGAACGCACTTCATCAAGGCCATCGTTGGTGGAGTGGATAACAAAAAAAGTGAATTCAATCGGGCGACTCAGGCTTATCGACAACCCGGTTCTGCTTTCAAACCCTTTGTGTATTACACCGCCTTTGCGACGGGGAAGTACACCCCAGATTCAATGATTAACGACTCTCCCGTGAGCTTCAATGATGGTGGTATAGAGCGGTATAAACCTCAAAACTATGACCGCAGTTTTCAAGGCTCAATGTCCATTCGCCAAGCCTTATCTCAATCACGGAATGTACCCGCGATTGTCATGGGGCAAAAGGTGGGTATCAAGAACGTCATCGACGTGTGCCGAAAATTAGGGATTATGAGCCCGATTCCCAATGTAATTTCACTTCCCTTAGGGGCGGTAGATTTAACTCCAGTTGAGATGGCCTCAGCTTATGCCACCTTTGCCAATAACGGTTGGCAGTCCAAAACAACAGCCATTTTGCAAGTCACAGATCCTGCGGGCAAAGTGTTGATTGACAATACCCCACAACCCAAGCAGGTACTCAATCCTTGGGCTGCTGCCTCCGTCAATAGTACGTTGCAAACCGTCGTGCAATCCGGGACGGGGGTAGCGGCCCAGATTGGTCGCCCCGCAGCGGGGAAGACGGGGACCACTTCGTCCGAGCGGGATGTTTGGTTTGTGGGCTATGTGCCTCAACTATCTGTGGCCGTGTGGGCTGGTAATGACAATTACTCCCGGATTGGGTCTGGGGCAACGGGGGGAGGGTGGATGGCCCCTGTTTGGCGAGAGTTTATGAGTGAGGTATTGAAGGATACGCCTGTTCAGTATTTTGAGCCACCTTCCAAGTTTCCCAAGCCCAAGGGTTGAGATTATTCACCTACCTGATCGTACCTCTGTAGTTTCAGATCTAGAGCGGTGCGCACATCTAAAACTGATTCCGGGTCATCCTCAGGGGTGATCGCCTCGACTTGGTTAAGCATTTCCCGCAACGATTCCGCTTCATCACCCTCCATGGATTCTAAGAGTCGATGGGCGTGATCGATTAACTCCGTCTGAGTAGGCATGGAGTCATCAGCATCGATTTCAATGCCTGCACCTTGGGCGAACAATGATTCAATTTCAGCTCTAGATTGAGTGAGCTCATGACTAGACAGACGGCTCGTCCCTGCATCATCAACAATCAATGTACTCTGCTGACCCTTCCCTTTCTCCGTTGCCGTCACGGTCAAAATACCATTGTGGTCAAAATCAAAATGCACTTCAACTTGGACACCCCCTGCAGGTCGAGGCGGCAGCCCCTCCACCCGAAATGACCCAAGCGGGACATTCTCTCTTGCTACTGCATTCTCTCCTTGGAAAACCTCAATCTCCACCGTTTCCTGGCCATTTGAGAGGGTGGAATAGACTTCTGAACGGGAGATGGGAATGACACTGTTGCGAGCAATGATCCTGCTAAACATCCCTGGCATGGTGCCAAATGCGGTACTCATCGCTGCGGCAATACCCAAGGAATGGGGAATAACATCCACCAAAATAGCGTCGACGGAGGCACCCGATAGTACGCCCGCTTGAATGCCAGCCCCTAAGCTCACACATAAGTCGGGCTGGA
Source organism: Acaryochloris sp. 'Moss Beach' (assembly GCF_021497025.1). Taxonomy (NCBI): domain Bacteria; kingdom Bacillati; phylum Cyanobacteriota; class Cyanophyceae; order Acaryochloridales; family Acaryochloridaceae; genus Acaryochloris; species Acaryochloris sp. 'Moss Beach'. Next base: position 172,283 of record NZ_CP071720.1, on the reverse strand, counting down.
TACCGTCAATGGGAGCTTGTTCTAGATGGGCTGTAATCATCTTTTGGACTAACGGAATACGAGTAGAGCCTCCCACCAGAATCACCCGATCCAAATCTTGCTTGTCCAGCTTTGCATCCGCTAAAGCTCGGTCTATCGCCTCCAATGTTTCTTCAATCAGGGGTTGAATGAGGTCTTCAAAGGACTCCCGTGCTAATTCCACTTCCAGGTGCAGTGCGGTCTTCCCCTGGCTGACTAAATAGGGTTCACGCGCTGTCGCAAAGGCATGTTCACTCAAGTCAATCTTGACTTTTTCCGCAGCCCGGAGCAATCGGGCGTGGACGGTGGGATCTGCAGGAACCTCTGTGTCATGACTTTGCCGAAACTGCTCTGTGAGGTACAGCTGCAACCGTCGGTCAAAGTCATCCCCACCAAGACGATTGTTCCCATGGCTGGCCAAGACTTCGGTCACATCTCCGGTAATCTCGACGATTGAAACATCGAATGTGCCGCCGCCAAGGTCATAAACTAGCACCTGCTCTGTTTCCTCACTGCGAAAATCATAGGTTAAAGCAGCAGCCGTGGGTTCATTGAGCACTTGCAGTACTTCTAAGCCAGCAATTTCTCCAGCCTCCTTCGTGGCTTGTCGTTGAGCATCTGTAAAGAAGGCGGGCACGGTAATGACTGCTTGGGTAACTGCTTCACCAAAGGCATCTTCCGCTCGTTGCTTCAAGGTACGGAGGAGAATAGCAGAGATTTCTTGGGGTGAATAGGTTTTCTCTCCCAGTACCGTCTTATGATCCGTTCCCATCTGCCGTTTGATAGATTTCACGGTCTGTTCAGGAGCAGCTGCATATTGCCTAAGCGCTTCTCTGCCTATGAGGAGTTTGCCCTTTGTTGTGATTCCCACACATGACGGCAACAGGGTTTCCCCCATTCTCGTCTGGGATGGCCCAAGGTTGGCCATTATCAATGGCAGCCACAACCGAATTCGTCGTTCCTAGATCAATCCCGACTGCTGTACCCATATCGTCTATCCTTTGTAAGTTCTTGAACTATCGCTCGTCTGGATCTGAGGGTTTAGAAGCCACCATCACTTGAGCTTCACGCAAGATCCGATTCTGCCATAAGTACCCCTTAACCACTTCTTGAATAACGGTATTCTCTTCTACTTCTGCACTTTCTTGCCGACCTAGTGCATACATCTGTTCTGGATCAAAGGGTTGACCGTTCACTTCAATGGGTACGACCTGTCGCTGCTGGAGGATATCGAGCATTGAGCGGCGGATCAGTTCAACCCCTTCTTTCGCACTACCAATAATCTCATGGGTACCATCCGCCTCCTGGGAAAAGTCTAATTCTGATGGATCAGGGCCAACTGATGTAGGGGATTCTGTTCGCCAGAACATCAACCACTGCTGACATTTTTGGAAAAAAGAGGATGAGGAAGCAGCAGAGGATACTTGGGATTGAGAAAGAGGTGTTGCTAAGGTCTGCAAATGGTCCTGTTCCGCTTGATGCCAATGCTCACATGCATGATCTAAGGCATCTAAAATACCCAGCAAATCTTGCAGGAGACGTTCTTGGTCTCGTCGGTTTTTGGCAGTTTGGGTGGCTAGCTCTCGGGGGGATTGGGTCATGATGTTCTAGGGTCCATCTCCTGGTCACTTTAGAATGTTAGCCGCACTAATTCTGTTAAGGTCACTTGCGCTTGAGCGGTAGCTCGTGCTCGCAGCTGGGTGACGACTGGCGCATCCAACTCCTGCTGACACGGTTGGAGTTCAAAGAAATCTTGTTCAGGTTGCTGTTCTCCCTGGCGCAGGGCTTCATAGGCTGCCCGAATTGCTTTGAATTCTTGAGGATGTTTATGGGCGGGAAATTCCCGTAATTTGGCATGATAGGCGGACTTGATCTCAGTTGGGGTTGCCCCAACTGCCAAGCCTAAGAGGTCATAGTGGTCTTGCATCGTTGGTTATCCTCGCCAAGTTCTTAGAATTGAAATCCACGTTTTGTCTTTTTCGGCTTGCTCTTGGAGCGCGACCGACCAAAGGGTAAGCCTGCATTCAGGGGATCTGGCTCAAAGAAGTAATCATCATCTTCATCCCCAAAATCAGGGAGATCATCCATCATCCGATCTACTAATTCTGGCAACATCCTTTCCAAGAGTTCGGGTGGAATTTCTGAGCCAAACATTTGCTGCGCCATCTTACGCATCATATCTGTCAGGTCTATTTCGCCGGATTCACTGAAATTGGTCAAGTCGGGAAAGACGGCTTGGGCCATCATCCCTGACTGAAAAGCTTCTTCGGCACGATAGGCTTGCAGTGCCGGAGCATCTTGTAACCGTCGAGCCAGTTCAAACCCTTGCTTATGCCAGTTTTGGTAAGCTTGACTCTCAATGTCAAAGGTCGTCGCTTTCGCTAGGAGTAATTGAGGATTCTGGGCGTCTTGGCTGAGGGCCGTGTCAATCAGAGGACGGAGGACGTCTGTTTGGGTATAGTACCGAGCTTGCAGCTGGATACGGGCTAAGGCTGTTCCAGGTTGGGGGGGGGGACTGATTTAGATAGAGTTGAAGGGCCATATGTAAGCGTTCTGCAGCTAATCCTTTGACAACTAGGAGAACAAGATGAGCCTCTTGTACTTCTGGATACTGCTCGCCTAGGGCAAAGTGTTGCTGCAAATACTGGCTCTCCAAGGCAGCAATCCCTTTGAGTCGCTTGGCAAAGAGCTTAAGACTAAGAAAAATCGCTTGCAGGGGCTGAATCTGCTCTTGAGGGGATGATGTTTTTAACAAACGAGCCCATTTTGGGGTAGCGGATGATTGGACTAATGTGACCCGACCCGCAGCGTTGGGTTCGTCCTCAACGGATTCTACAAAAAATCTGGCAGGCTTGCAATGCGGGGTCTTTGACTGGCTTCTCTGGACATCACGAGCTGGGCAAAGACCCGATAATTTTGGGTGGACAGGGCTTCTTGCCACCAGGGAATGCCTAGCTCTGGCTCGATCTCTAGATCCCCAAAGGGTTTACCAAACTGTTGACGGGCTTCGCGAATGGCTTGGGTCTTCTCCTTGTTCTTCGAGGGATTCAATCAGGGCAAAATAGACATCGCCATAGGTACATCCCTCACTTAAGGCTTCCGTTAGCAAAGGAATAGCTTGGTCGAGTTGATTCTTCGCAAATGCCATTAAGCCTTGGCGACCCATGACCTCTGCAGATGTGGGAGACATCTGTTCAGCTTGTTTCAGCGTTCGTATCCCCTGTTTGGAATTCCCCATCTCCATCCATAAATCCGTCTGCCAGCAATAAAGTTTCGCCAGTATGGGTTGAGTACGAGTTTCGGGCCAAGCTTGGGAGTCTGCTCGGGCAGTGGTCTTAACCCAATCTAAGAGGCGACTGAGTAGATGCTGACGTTGAGGGAAGCGTTCAGTCTCTTGATAGACCAGATGGAGCTTTAGGGCTAATTTGGGGTCAAAGGGGTCTGATTCAATCAGGTCTTCCCAAAAGGTGATCGTACATTGGGGTTGACGATTCTGGAGGGCTTGTTCCCCTGCTAGCAGCAATAGTGGTCGTCTAAGAATATCGACATCAGGATAGTCTAAGCAGGGTTGTGGCAATCGCTGAATTAGATGGGCAGCTTCATGGTAGTCAGATTGGTCAATCAGATAGAGGGCTTCAAGGACAATGGCTAAGGACCGATCCGAATGAAGGTTACCATCTCGCTCAATTAAAGGGAGAAGGGATTGTTGTTGATCTAACGCTTGCCTGATGGCAAGTCGTTCAAGGGCGGGGTGCTGAGGAGTTATACCTGAATTGAATCGTAGGGCACTGAAGGGAGAATACGGCTTCAGTCCTAAGATACTCTCTGAGATTTCCCAGTGACCTAACTGCTGCTGGGTGTAGGCAATCCAAACGGACTGATTATCTCCCGGAGTTACGGCTCTGCGATCCATTTTCTTGAAAGACGTGATCGCTTTTTGAGGATCTTCAGCAGCTAAGGCTAACACCCCTCTGGCCCAATGCAATTGAGCAGCATAGAACCGTTTGGATTGATGGGTGATCAGGTCTTGAATTGCTTCAATATCCTCATTGAGGAATAAGAGTTTCAAATAGCACCCTGCATAGTTTTTAGGTAATACTTTCTCCTCAAAGGCTTTCTGAATAAGGGCTAATGCAGCCTCTATCTGATCTGAGGCTAAAAGGCATTTGGCTAGCCAATAATGTCCCTCACCAGCATGACCAAGAGTGAGTGCCTTCCGCAAAGAAACTTCAGCTTGAGAATAGTCGCCTTGGTCATATTCCTGCTGACCCTGCAGCAGCCATAGTTGGGATTCTGACTGACTAATCTGTGCTTCGGGATAGGAACGGTGAATTTGCTTCAGCTTGTCTAAGGCTTGGCGATAGTTTTGACGTTGAACTTGCGTTTGCAGCTGCCTCTCTAGCTTCTCAAATTTGGAAGATGGGCTCGTTGACGCTGACCTTTGACGTTGCTTGGTTTTTCGTTTGGCCACAATCCTGCTCTCAGTTCAACAATGAAACCCCCCAACCAACTTCTATCAGGATAATTGTGAACTCAATACAGTAGATACTTATTGGCCTTTTCTTAATATTGGATATCAAAGCGGTCCGAGAGGGTCAAAACGCTCCAAAAATCGCCAAGATAGTCCCATTAATGATTAGATCAAGTGAATCATACTCTGGGAATGCTAACTCATAGCATTCTTACACTTTGCTGAAACTATATTGATCTCCGACAACCTATGGCCACTGACAACAAATATTCTGAAGTACTTCTTGAGTTAAAGACCCACTACCAACAAACACTGGCTGAACTTGAAGCTCAAACAAATCAACTCAAGACCAAAATCACGTCTCTAGATACGTTGATTGAAGATCCATTGTTAGGCTCAGATATCCTTTCAATCCTGCAGGGTGAAGCAGATTCAATACCACCAGAAGCTCCAGCCTCAAAAGTGGCTGATACTGTAAAATCTGAAGCTGCAACTAAACCCAAGAATACTGCTCCAAAAGCTGCTTCAAAGAAAAAGTCTGCAACTCCTAAGAAGCCAGCTTCAACTGCAAAGACAAAGGGAACCGTAGAATCTAAAGCTGAAGCTACCCCAAAGAAAGTTGCCCCAAAAGCTTCTCCCTCATCCGGGAAGAGAAAATCTCCAACATCCAAAAGATCAGCCTCAGCTCCAAAAGATACTAAAAAGGTAGAGCCCAAAGCTGAAGCTAATGCCAAGACAGCTGCTCCAAAAGCTTCACGCTCGTCTTCACAGAAACAGTCTTCGGCCTCCAAGAAAGCTGCATCCCAGACAGAGGCTAAAAAGAAGAATCAGAAAAAACCGAGCCAGTCTTCATCTAGTCCTCTGAAGATGAACAAACCTTATGACCAGATGAACAAGACTAAAGCCATTGCTCAGATCCTGCAGGAGAATCCTGGTAAAGTCATGCATACCGATGACTTGAGCTTGATATTGTTTGGTAAGTTGACCCCAGAGCAACATCAAGCTGAGCGGGCAAGGATGAAAACCACTATGTATCGAGGTGTTGATCAGAATCGTTGGAACAAAGTACCTAAAAAGAAAATGTGCTATGTCTACGATCCCAGTACAAATGTTGGCCCTACGAACTCAAATACAACCAAGGGTCAGAAGTCTCGCAAGAAGACCTGATCGTAGATAGGCAAACTCAGCTATCGTACCCTGGTCCAGTGAAACCAGGGTACGATAATTTTTCTATTGTTATACTCGTTTACCCTATTACCTCAGTTAACCTCAAACTACCGGGTACTGACATAAACACATCTGTTTATGGTTAATATACTCACTATTTGAGGAGAGTTTGGTGGACTACTCTTATTCCAGACCTACTGAAGTACATTGTCCTCATTGCAACCAGATGGTGACAGTTGATGTCTGGTTGATTTTGGACCAGGGTTCTCAACCAGACTCGATCCAGAGCATAATTGAGGGCAGTTTTCAGACACATCCTTGTCCCAATTGCTCTAAATCCATACAGAAAGTCGATCAACCCATTTTGATTTATCAATCAAAGCTACACCCGTCCTTGTTATTTGCTCCAGCTTTGAAAACCACCCTAAAAGAAGATCAGACTCACACCCTTCAACAACTTGTCCAACATTTGATGGATACTCTGGATACTAGTGATGATGACTGGATTATGGAAGGCTTAAAGCGAGTTCGCTGGAAGCAACTTCCGATAATATTGAGCAAGGCTACTTGACAATATTAAATTTTTTCCCGCTGAGATTGAGTAGTGACAATCCTCATTTACTTTGTATTCAAAAGAAAGGGAATACTAGATTGATCTTTTCCTCCACTAACTAACACTCTTGGCATTTGGGACCCTCCCTCTCTCCAAGCTTGAATGGCTTCTTTTTGCAACACCAACTCACCACCTTGAGCTTTAAGGTTTCAGCGAGTAGTCTTTGTGCTTCTGCTTTCCCCTTAGCTCGGTTAATTTCTGCCTGCGCTTCCTGTTCTGCTTCTTGAGCGATATAAACCGCCTTTTTTGCTCGTTGTTCAGCGATTTGCTTATCTTCGACAGATTTGGCAAATTCAGGTGAGAAATCTAAATCAACCACGCTGGTATCTAGAACTATGATGCCGTATTTACCTAGCCGTTCACCTAACACATCATCAAAGTCTTGTTTCAGCTCCGTTCTCTGGGTAATCGCTTCTTCAACGGTTTTCCTTGATGCAGCAATTTTGAAGGATTCCTGGGTTTGGGGGGCGATGATTTTGGTTACAATATTTTCTAAAGTGCCTTGCTTTCTACGAATTTCCACCACTTGAATCGGATCAAGCCGAAAATTGATCGCGAAACGGGCATTCAAATCTTGCAGGTCTTTGGTTGAACTTTGTGCTGGTACTTCAAACTTCTGCACCGTCAGGTCATAGATATCTACAGTGGATATTAACGGAGGCTTGAAGTGAATCCCTTCCAAAAATCCGATATCCCTTGCTTTCCCTAAGATACTGACAACTCCAGCTTGACCGGGATTGATCACAAAAAAAACTACTCAACCCAATAACCAGAGTGACTAATGCCACACTAATAAGCGGTACTAAATTACTGCTGGACAGATTTTGTTTATTCAAGGTTAAGTGCTTATGAAGATGGGCAACTGCATCGCCTTAAGTATAGCTATCCTTCAACAGCTCAAGATCGACCCACTATCGTATGGCTCTTAATTTTGACTTCCGATTGCTCTCCAACACCCCTACCGCAGCCTCCACCTTCACCTGTTTCTTAGACAAACCCTCACCAACTCCCTCCAGTCCCATCGCCCGCACTGCACATCGAAATCCTTCCGGTATCACCTCAAACTCATATCTGGGCATAGAGATTTGCTGACGCTGGCATAACTCCTGCAATGCCCCAATCGGATTCTCCACCACACCACCAGCCAAGCTCACGGGTTCCTCCTGGCCTGGGTACAAGACCCTCACCTATTGCTTAGCTCTACGGATGGCTCGGCTCCTGGCACGATCTAGGAGCTTGATCAGGGCGTCTTCAGGGTCATCGTTGGGATATGTGTAGGCGAGGAATCCAAGGTGATCCTGGGTTAGGCAGATGGACAGACTGAGGGTTAGCTAGGGGGTAGGCATTAACAAGCAGTTGGCAAATCTTTCTTAAACAGACTATCTAAGTAAATACGAGCTGTTCTGCGGTCTGATTGCCCGTACTGCATCAGAAATAGCGATAGTGCCGCAGAAAAAACCCGATCTTGATCCCAGTCAGGATGGGTGTCTAGATAACCTTTCAAGGCATCATGAAGCTCTTCAGGGATATCGGCCAGAATACTTATTGTTGTGGACATAAATTCGGTCATCCTTGAACAACAGTGAGGTCGGTAGTGATGGTCTAAAAACCAAAAAATTAAGCACGCAAATAGATGCCCTCTTTTATCAAACAAGTCAGTGTCGAAGAACGTTCTTCGGCCCTATAGCTTGCTCAATATTGAGCGCACGCACTTAAGCCTGGGAACACCATCTTGCGATCAACATGCGTGAATGTCAAATTCATTTTGAGGAAATTGAATTGAACTCTAACCTATACACACTAATGGATTAGACTGATTCAAACTTATATGATTTTCCACAGAAAAAGCCAAAAACCTTATCCTGCCGTTGGAACTTGTGGAAAACAGCCTGTAGACTGTGGAGAACTTTAGATATATTGTGGCTAACCTGTGGAGAACTCACAATGCTTTTCTCAATAAAGCAATCTAATTGAGTTACTCACAAATAGTCATTCATCATAAACCAGAGTCTCTGTAAAGATTTCTGCTTCAACCAACATCTAATATGGGGATCGGTTAGCATATTCACTGAGATAGTTAGTATCGGGTTCCCGTTAGTTTTCAGAATTGCTTGATTTTTTCCAGTTCAATTTTCAAGGCCACGCACCGAAATCTATATCTCTACACATTATTGATTTTGGGAATTAATTCATGTCTATTTACGTTGGTAACCTTTCCTATGACGTTACGGAGAAAGACCTAGGCTCAGTTTTTGCTGAATATGGAACCGTAAAAAGTGCCAAGCTTCCGACTGACCGCGAAACAGGGCGGATTAGAGGATTTGGTTTTGTCGAGATGGGTGATGATACCGAAGAAGCTAAAGCCATCGATGAACTAGAGGGGGCTGAATGGATGGGACGTACCCTGAAAGTGAATAAGGCAAAGCCCCGTGAAAATAGAGGTGGTGGTGGTAATCGCTGGTAGAGCTAATTTGAATTAATGGAATCTGATGTCATAGCTCAATCGCTTTAGGGCTATGAGATTACCTGATCAGATTTCTCCGCTTCACTCATAACAGCTTCCACACCCACCACCGTGACCGTGACTCCTTTTCGCTGACACTCAAAACGATAGAGTTTTCTATCCTCCAACTTCTCCAAGCACTCCTCACTGATCAGAGGTGAGTGCTGAAGAATCCTCCTATTGTTATCCACCTTCTGATCACGCTGGACCAAGACTCTTTGCTTGTGTGCATTCCACACTCCGATCAACACCCAAGCTTCAGGCTTCTCAGGGGTTACCTCAATCGCCCCTGCGAATTGTGTGAAGAGTATTTGACCATCAATAATCTGGGGATAACATTTGACCATCAAGGGTCTATCCAAGGCGGCTTTAGTAAATTTTGCGAATCGATGCTTTACTCTCAAGGGAATCTGATGACCGTCAAGCTCTAGAAAGTAATTGGGTCGTTCCTTCTCCCCCTCAACCTCCTGAGCCCGGATGATTCCCGGAAGTCGGCACCAGGCCCGATGGGTGCCATTGCCAGAGAGCAGAGGCTGTCTCTTATTTCGCTGCTTTCGCTGCTTAGATTTTGCCTGGGGAGTTGTTGTGGCCTGCTGTTGTTGGGGTGTTGTTTTGGGGTTTCCCTTGGCTTGATCTTGGTCGGTAGGTTGACGCTTAGTATTAGCCTGAGAGGCTTTTGGTATTTCTTTTGATGGTGCTTTGGCAGAACCTGTTGTGAGTTGTTCTATCTGGAGCTGAGATTCGAGTTTCGCAATCGTTCGTTTTAGGAGAAGGGCAGCAGTTTCGTTGTTGCACTGCTCAAGCTGAACTTTGAGTTGGTTGAGCTTGTCGATAGTTGCAGAGGGCATAGGAAACCTCACTAGGGACAGACTTGCAGCTATTCTAGGGTATGAAGTGAGGCTTTGGGTGAAATTTAGGTTTCTTGCCAGGAAACGTCATACAACCCATGCCCATACTTAAGATCATAGACATTATGAATAGTTGAGCTTTCCAAGGAATACTCCTAGAAAAATCCCTGCGATATACTCAGGAAAGACGTGCGATCTCGGAATTTTTCGTTGAGATGGTTACTTTACTGAAAAGCAATCAACATAATAGCTTCAAAAAAATCTTATGCTAGAGTGATGAGAGAAATCAAATATCGATAAAAAATTATTTAAATTAAAAAAGCTAAGCTTAAAAAATAGGTGAAATTTGATTTCTAATAGCTATCTCTAAATCTAAAAAATTTTAGTTTTTAATAAATAATATAATGAATTACTTATATTTTTTTATCCTCCATGATTTCACAGCTAATTAGCATATTAAATATAGAATATCAATATCTCTAGTACTTATTATATAAGTAAAATAATTTACTTAATACATATATCAATTGAATCTATTCTGAAATAGAATTAGATATAAGATCTTATTAAAAAATAATTTTATTAAGTCAATAACACTTATGCCTTACACTGAATCATATGAAAGAGAGATATTAAGAGGAATTAGTGAAGATCGTCCATGGAATTTATTTAGTGAGATTAAGAAGGTACTGAAATCTCCCCACAAACTATTAGATATTGGTTGTGGAACTGCAACTAAGTTAATTCAGTTAGCTTCAATTACTAACTACCAAGAGATAATAGGGATCGAACCAAACGAAAGAATGCGCTTCAAGGCTAAAGAGAACGTTAAGCTCTCAAATTTAGATAATATTTCTATCGTTAATGGATCAGCAGAGAATCTTCCTTTTGATGATCATATATTTGATGTCGTTACTGCAATGGTTGCTCCTCACAATACAAGTGAAGTTCATAGAGTGCTTAAGCCAGGTGGTCATGCAATCATCGAAAAAATCGGGGATAGAGATAAATGGAACTTAAAAGTTTTATTTGGTCAAGATAGTAAAGGTTTAAGAGGACAATTTTGCAATTATGATGAAGGTAAACGAGAGATTGAATTTAGAGAAGAGTTTTCTCACTTATTCACAAAAACCTCGACAAAGAATGGGTTTTGGAAAACATACTACTCTTTTGAAGGTCTTATTTTACTATTAGAGCAGACTCCTACAATACGAGCTTTTGATCGAAAAAAAGATCTTCATATACTAGATAAAATAGCAAATCACCATATGACTGATCAGGGGTTTGCAACAACTCAGAATCGAATACTTGTAACAGCCAGAAAATAATAGACCTCTTGCATAATTCATCTACCGATATGGTAGATGACTAAAAATTCATGTCAGATTGCGGCATAAATTGAGTGATTAACACATCATGAAACAAATATTGCAAGAGGTCTAATATGAACTTGAAGTATTAAAATATCATTTAGATCAGCTCATTAACAATGCTTGAACTTCACTTACTTCAGGATCTGCAACATGCATTTCATTAAACATTTCCAAGCTTTGTTTCCAATTAGATTTAGCTGAGAACTTATCCCCTGAAAGATTAGCAAGCTCACCTAATCGAACTAAGTTAAAAGCTTTATGAAGCTTATCATCTAGATTTTTTAGCAATAGTAAGACTTTCTAAATAGTATTGCTTTGATAATTCATAGTTTTCCTGAAGCTGATTAAGCCGTCCCAACCTATAAAGGCTAATAGCTTTACCCCGTTGATCTCCAAGTTCTTGTCTCAGTTGCAGACTTTTATGGTGGAACTTATCAGCCTCATCATAATTATTGTTATCTACAGCTATCTCACCAAGTTCACGAAATACATATGCTAGGCCACGTTTATCTCCAAATTTTTCAAATTCAGAACAACTTATTCTAAGAAACCTTATAGCTTTTTTATCTTTTTTGTATACGAGCAATAATCCCAAGTTCTAAATAATTATACGATATACCTACCATGGCACCAAGATATTTATGAATTGCTAAACTATCTTCTAAAAGCTGTATAGCCTGTTTATAATTTCCTAATATACGTTCTATTAGCCCCAAATCATGAAGGCTCTGTGCTTCTCCTTTCTTATTACCTAATTCTCTATTTAAATCAAGACTTTTTTGATGTAGTTTACGAGCTTGATAATAATTACGCCGCACTCGTGTAAGTTCACCTAATTCACGAAATACACTTGCTAATTGTAATTTTTGACCTGACTGTTCAAAAAAGCTCTCACAAGCTTTGTATTGTTCTTGAGCTTGATCATAATCAGCTTGTTCCCTAGCAAGTTCACTCAACTTTAAGCGAATTACAAACTCAGTCTGAGTATCACCTAACTGCTGACAAGCAAAAACTGTATTTCTTAGAATTTTACTACCATCATGCCAATAACCTTTGAACAGAAGAAAGTCTACAATGACTTTACCAAACTCTATAACTTCCTTAAAGAGAGAATTCTTGAATGTCCAAGATATTATCTCAATAATATTTCCATAATTTTCATTGATACTATCATACGTTAGCTTGTCAGATTGAAGAGACGTAAGATAATAAGCAGCCAAATTATGATGTAAAGTATTTACTTCATTAGGCTCCACTTCAAATAGCTTCTCAGTTGCAAATTCTTTAACTAGTGGATGTAGTTGATACTGTTTGGATTTATTAATATATACTAGCGATACTGCAATTAGACTTCCCATCTCCATTTGCAATTTAATCGGTTGTTTCTCAAGTATGGCAGACAGTGCATTAATGTCAATATTTGAACCTCCAAAAATTGAAATCGTAGATAATAGTTTCCTCAATGTCTCATTTAAGAAATTCCATGTAATATTGAATGAAGATCTTAATGATCGAGAACGCCATTCAAAAACATCCAATTTTTTTTGCTCATTTTTAAAATGCGATATATAATCACTTAAACGACAAGAAGAAAATTTAATTAAGCTTCCTGAAATATTGATAGCTAGTGGTAAGTTTCCACACATTTTAGTGATTTTTACTGCTTCATTACTTTCAGATAGAATTGTATTCCTACCTACTATTTTTTGTTAATAACTCTATTGACTCAGACATATTGAATGGTTCCAGTACTAGCTCTTGAAACCCTTGAAGCGGAGCAATATCCTTGTCACGAGCAGTGACGATTACTGAACATTGTCCAAGTGTTGGTAGTAGATAAGTAAGGAACTCCGAATCATTAGCATTGTCAAGTATCAACAGAGAACGCTTCTGAGACAAGATTGTACGAACTAACTCTGCTTTATCCAAAATATTCTTTGCTGAACTGAGATCACAATCATAAGCTCTAGCAAAACTCTCTAAAAGTGCTGCAGGTTCTTGAATACGGAGATCAGCAAACAGAACACCATCAGGAAATGATTTTCGATATTGATGGGCAAAATGCTTAGCAAGAGTGCTTTTACCAACTCCTCCCATACCATAGATACCAACAATTTCTATTCCAGCTTTATCAATAACTAAGAATTTTTCAAGACTTTTAAGCTCTGCTTCACGACCAACAAAGGTTTGTATATCAAGAAGAACTTGAAAAGGAACCTGATTATTAAATTGCGACTTATATGTTGTATTAGATAATATTAAATTTTTCTTATTCTCCCATTTGCGATCGAATGCTGCTAAATTTCCTACTTGGTCTTCGACAGCAAACCACAAGTCAAGACGAAAAAATCCAGTACTTAGAACCTTGGCGTTTCTGACGGATATCAGAAAACACCTCAAGTGTAAGTCTCAAATGCTCTAAAGCTTCCTGTAAACTCCATTGGCTAAGCAAATCAGGATTACTCTCACCGTGGAATTCATTAAAGTAGCTTACTAATGCTACCAATTGCTTGAGAGTGGCCTTTATCGTCAACTGCTTTTGACCACTCTTGACTATCTGGATATCTCTTAAACAGTAGCTTTGAATATAATCCTGCACGTCCCTATTAGCAAAACCAAGCAGGACAGTCAGAACTCGCTTAGTACGTATCCGTGGTACTTCTCCTAAAGATAATTTCATTTGATATTGACCGGAACATCATATAAGGAAATAATCTATAAAAACTTCAGGGGAACCCCGAAGTTTAAAGACTACTAGAAGTTATACCTTTTGTTCTACAAGGCTTAAGGTATTTTAATTTTTTATGACATCAGGGTAGTTATCTAGGCTTATTCTGTAATCAACTTTCTAATGCATCGCTATTCAATTACTTTTTTGCTGATACCCCTACTAGTGGTAAATATCCATGTCGAACTCCCTACTAACTCCATTCCCAGATACATAGTTTTGAATCATTTAACTCAATTAGGAGCAAACATCACGCCCTTACTTTTAATGAAAACAGGAGCTTATGGAAAAAATGATATTTTATTTTGCTGGAGTCTAAATAATGTACAAAAAAGTAACTAAAAGTTCTGTGATTTATCTTGATTTATCTAAAATTACCCTTGATGGTAGAGTTCACTCCCGACAGCGACTCAACATTAAAGTAATTGCTGAATATGCAAAAGCAATGAAGAAAGGGGTCATGTTTCCACCCGTGATTGTCTTTTTTGATGGCTCCAGACATTTGTTGGCTGACGGATTCCATCGTTTTAAGGCAAAAGAGTCTATTGGTGAAAGTAAATTACTTACAGCAGTACGATGTGGCTCTCGTCGTGATGCAATACTTTTTGCAGCAGGGGCAAACTCAACACATGGTTTTCAGCGTACCAATGCAGATAAACATAGAGTTGTCGAATGGTTACTGAATGATAATGAATGGTCTAGATGGTCTGACAATGAGATTGCTAGGAAGGTTGGCGTCAGTCAGCCATTTGTCGGTAAACTGCGAAAAACACTTCTCTCTTATAACGGTTTTAAGAGAAAAGGGTCTACGAATAAATCTCTACATTCTACTCAACGCTTAATTCGGCGAAATGGTAAGGTTCAAACTATGAACGTATCAAATATTGGTTGTAAATCCACTGCCACAAAAGATTGATCTTGAACCGAGAAACAATCAATTTAATCCACTGAGCATATACAAGATCAAGCTAGGACAGAACCTGAGAGCTTGTAGAACAGATATCTTCGTTGAACTGAGAAGGTGAAATCGAGCAATCTACACTTAACTTAAATTGACAAAAGACTCGTAATTTCTCGAAAAGCTTGTTGCCTAAAGGCTTACATGGTTTTATAGCGGTATTATGTCGTCTATCACAAACTCTAGATGCCGCTAAAAGTAAAAACAAGCGAATCTTCTATTCAATCCATTGCAATTTCTAAGATTCGCATGGATGGCGGTACACAACCTCGTGCGCAATTATTTTCAGAAGTAGTAGACGAATATTATGAGAATATGCAGCAAGGGGCAACCTTTCCTCCAGTGATAATTTACTTCGATGGGGAAGAGTATTGGTTAGCTGATGGCTTTCATAGAGTTAGGGCTAAAGAAGCTACTGGGGCCAAAGAAATTACTGCCGAAGTTTTTCTTGGAACACAACGTGACGCCGTCCTGTATGCTGTCGGAGCTAATGCAGCACATGGGTTAAGACGTACTAATGCAGACAAACGTAGAGCAGTAGAAAGGTTATTACGTGATCATGAGTGGAAAAGGTGGAGTGATAACGAAATTGCAAGGCAAGCTTTCGTCAGCCAACCTTTCGTCAGTAAATTAAGAGCTGAAATATATAGCAATTCATCAGATTCAGATTTTGCGATACGTACTGTAAACAGAAGTGGAAAAACATTCCCTGTTAACACTACAAATATCGGTCAAAGCTCCACTAGCAATGAACCCCCCAGCAAAGTCCCCAAACGGCAACGAACTAGAAAACAAGTTAATGCACATACTAAAGAACCTCGTATCACTGAATCCAAGAAAGTTGTAACAGGAGACATATGGAAGCTAGGCAAATTTCACTATTTATTTTGTGGAGATCCTGAGTCCTCAGAATTTCAGAAACTTTTACCTTCTGAGATTGCACTCCTGCTGTTTTTTCCACGTAAAACAAAGCCTTGGCTACAAGAGAAGCCAGAAAACGTACTCAATACATTATCATTTTACACTTCCTATGGAGAAGATATAGATCTAAGAAATCTTAGACTAATTATTGAAAATTGCCTGTCAACCACTACAGAAGCTAATGATTCTGTCATTGTTTTTAACCTCCCAGATCCTTCATTGTTTATATTGATGGAGAGTCTATATTGCCTCTGCTACTGTGCTGAACCAGATCCTCAGCGTTGTACTGACGCTCTTACTGCTTGGGCAGCAATCAACCAGACAGTGAAAAGATTATCCAACTAACCGAAAGTTATATGTCCTGAAAAACCTCCGAAAACAATATAGTTGTCTCTGGATACTCTGTCGATCACCCATTGAGAATTTGTTGTATGATCGCGGTAAGCATTTTTCTACTACAAGGAAATCTTTTTCAGCCAGCCTCTACTTTGGCTCCTAGCCACAAGACTGGCGTTATCAGAAATCATCTAAGCTTTGATTAGCTTTCTCTATAATCAGCAGTAGTAACACCTATTACAGTCCCCAAATCTGTCTTGAGACCCAACTCAAGAAATATAACTTTACACATCCCTACTAGGTATGGGTTGTGTATCTCCTTAATTAAATAGGCTGAACCCTTGATCGATCACGGGTTTCAGTGTATTTAAAGTCTAATGCGTAACCATTGAGGAGGTAATTTATGGCCCAATAAGTGACAAAACCCCAACTTCTACAAGTAGGGGTTGAAAGTCACATTTTAACTTGGGATACAGCGGGAACCGAAAAGCTTGTTTGGTCGCGGGCAATTGGGTACCTGGCTTTGCTGTGCCTTGATTTTAATCCTATGTTGCTTGAATTGGCAACCGTGTTGTGAAAGTCAAGCCACGGCTCCCTTCCGCTACATATATAAACTTCAGGGAGTTCGTCAATGAACTATCTTTCCAGCACCCAGCTTTGTGCATGGGAGCTAGCCCATGTCTAGCTTTCACAGCTCTGCGAGTAAAATTCTCGCAACCAACCGTTCCAACCCCTGCGACCTCTGCGGGGATACCAAAGGCAAGTGCAGAAGGGCCGACAACCTCAACCTCTGCATGACGCTCTCAGGCCAGATTGCTGGCTATCGCTATCTGGGACAGTCCAAAGATGGCCTCTGGGGTAAGTATGTCCTCGATGACGGGCAAGATCTCAGCCAGGAAGACCGGGAACGCCGATGGCAAGAGCAACGCATACTCAGAGAGCAACGTGCCCAAGCTGAAGCCCAACGTCACGCCCAATCCCTGCCCGCACCAGAAAGAGATCGACTCTACCGCCAACTCCTAGGTCAACTCACCCTGCACCCTGCGGATCGGGCTGACTTGCAACGTCGAGGGTTCACCAATGAGCAAATCGAAGACTGGGGTGTGAAGTCGGTCGAGCAGTGGCAACCGTTCTCTGGTGAAATGCCTCATACCTTGCCAGGGGTAAACCTGGATGGGAAGTCACTCAACACTCCAAGGTCAGGGTATCTCTGCCCCATCGTGGATGCAGACGGTCAGATCGTCGGCTTTCAAGTTAGATCCCGCAGCTCTGAAGGGGGTCGCTATTACTGGCTCACAGGCAAAACCCGAAAACGCCCGAATGGTCCCACACCCCACCTGCCTACTGGCGAATTACCCCTAGCCATCCATCAACCAGAGCAAATCACCAGAGATGCAATTGCACTCGTTGAAGGGACAGGGGCTAAACCTCATCTCCTTGCTCAGCAGTTAGGCCAAGTCACAATAGGCGCAGCAGGGGGATTGTTCGCGGCATCTGCTGAAACCCTGAAAGCAACGCTAGCTCAGCTTGGCGCAACAACCATTGAGTTCTACCCCGATGCTGGTGCCATTCAGAACAAATCCGTGTTGCGGCAGTATCGGGCAACTTGGGCACTGCTGAAGGACTGGGGCTACACTGTCACCGTTGCCTGGTGGAAGCAGACGGATAAGCGTATCCACGCCGACATCGATGAGCTAGACGACTTTAGCCAGATTCAGTATCTATCCACAGATGGGTTCAATAGGATAGCAGCTCAGTGTAACCAACTCTTACACAAGCTCCAAAACGTTCTCACAACGTTTACCCGTCCTTCATCGCCCGCTCAAGGGTTTGCGACTCCCCATGAACAACAAACCCAAACCTCTAACCCTCGCAGAACGAAGCGAACTGCAACAGATGACCAATGTGCTTCACATTTCCCTGCAACAAGCCGTCGAGCTAGACGATCCCATCCCCGCACTGCACGACTCCTTGCAACTCATCGTAGACATGGGTATCTTTCAAGACTTCGATTGGAAAACTATCGAAGACGCATTAGAAGACGTTCTGCACAATCCAAAAGCCCTGGACACAGCAGCTTACAAAGCAGCCCTGGAAATCACGGGACTCTCAATACAACAACGCCTCTAGTCCACGAGTACGAACCAGGCCAACGACTCCAGACTTGGCAATCCCTCATCTCATCGGGTTTTCCCTATATCCTCGACCAGTCCCAACCGGGTACTGGCAAAAGCTATGACTCTGGGAACGTTGCCCCAATTAACTTTGGAGTCGAGCAGGTCATTTATCTCTCAGATCAACACCGGAATCCCACCGTATCAACCTTAGAACGGGGCAACGGCTGGTGTGACCTGGAAGCAAGGCATGGAGGGCTAAGTCGGGTCAAGAATCGGCTTCAGCGTTCTGCCAAGGGAGAAGCCTACGCCGTACCCGCTAACTGTAGTCGGATCGGAGTTCTCAATGCTCTGCGAGATAAGAATATCCCTGGTGCGGATACTGCCAATCTCATCTGTGGAACTTGCGTGGCAAGAGAAGCTTGCATCAATGCGGAAGGTCCAGGGTATGGGTATTTGAACCAGCGGCGTAATGTCCTGGGTTCACCCCTACTAAGGGCACATCCTGACTCACTGCCTGACCCAGAGGATTACCCCCTGGAAAACTCGATGTTGATCTGGGATGAACCAGGGCAGAACTTTCAGGTTAAGCAGTCTGTAGTTGTCACCTTCAACGACTTGCAGCAAACAATCTCAACCCTCATTCTTTATCCTGAAGTGTTCGCCTTAGTGCAACCTTTACTAGTGGCACTGCTACCCCTATTAGATGGGTCCGAAAACCTGGGCAAGTATGGCCTGAAGCATCTGGAGGTGAAAAGGAAACTCCCCGATATGACAGGGGTAAAGCTTGGTGAAATTGCTCTGCTACTATCCCCTAACCTAGGCTTTCTCAACACCACATCAGACTATGGGGTGGACCTTGCGGATTTGCCCAAGCAACTCAGAAAGGCATTCTCTGAACGAGACTCCGAGATGGCAGAGCAGGCTAGGAATGGGATCGTTAAGCAATGGCTGGTTCCCCTAATCCGCATACTGCAAGGTGGAGCAGGATGTGTCCAGGTTAGTCACTATGGCCTTGTTCTGAACACCCCAACCCCTCGACATCGAGCCTTAGCTCAAGCTGCCCAAGCCAATGTGTTCCTGGATGCCACCTTATCCCGTGAAGACCTGGCCTTAAAGCTGGGTTGCTCTCCTGACGAAATTCTAGTCGTGCAGCAAGCCGTCCCAGATACCGGAAACCTGGAAGTAATTCAGGTGAAGGACATGGGGCGAGTGGGCATGAGTCGGGGTGGCGATCAGACTAAGCGCATCGGTGCCTTAGCTCAGCATTACCAAGACTTGGATGCAGTGAATACCCGAACAATTGACTTCAAGAAGTTTGAGAAGGATGGGGCCTGGTGGCGGGATAGCCGAGGGGTTAATGATTTTCTTACAGTCCAGACCCTAGTCCTCGTGGGCACTCCCTGCCGCAATCTCAATGACCTCGCTGCTGAGTTTGCAATCGTCTGTGGATATTACCCAGAAGACGATGATCCAGAGTTCACCGCATTTATAGACCGTTCTATCCTCGCAGAGATTCACCAAGCCATTGGGCGACTCAGGGCACATCGGCGTTCTGGGGAATCTCTACAAGTGGTGCTGATTTCCAACATTGAAATGGATACCCCTATTCAGATAGTCCAAGCCAAGGATCTAACGATTGAAGCCGCAAAGAAAACTGAGCGAGTGCAAATCGCTATCAAATCCGCGATTCTCCAGTTGCAGGCTAAAGGCGAGAAAATCACCCAGCAGATCGTTGCGGGCATGACCCAAATCCCAAGAGGTACAATTGCGCGATACTGGCGTTTGTTCACTTCGCTATTAGAAAGTTTAAATAGCAAAATGAACAATTTAAGTAATGGGCTAAATCCAGACCAAGAAACCCATCAAGCGATTGCTGGTGTATTAGATAAGTTGGCGGATCTGCCCATCAATGAGTTGCTGCCGAGCCTGAACGAAGTGTTCTTTGACTGGCTCAAACCCAAGGAATGGGGGTCTGTCTGGAGTGAAATCAGCGCATCAGGTCAGATGGCGATTCTAGAAGGGTTAGCAATGACGCTGCCCGTGAAGATGTTGGAGGGAGCGGTGCCAGAGCTGGTGGCGTGAGGGTAGTGCTTGGTATCACTTGATACCAAATATTGGTAGATACTGGAGCTTCAATATTATTTTAAAAATTCGATAATCAGTCATGCATTTTTATGACTTAAAACAATAGCAATTCGCTTTTGTTTCACAGTTGATATAGTTGCCTATCCAGGCTAGAGAGTACAGTTTCTGGATAGAGTATTTAGATGCCAGAGACTCCTAAAGTCTAACTATAGAAGTACTTCTGTGGTTTATCCTTTGTTAGTTAACTTGTTCGGAGTTGAGAACTATTGCTATTTGTAACGTTCAGCTTTGACTTCGCTCATTAGTTAGGGTTACAGTACAGCCAAGTGATTGAAGCGAATGTTTTCGCACCCAAGTTTACTCTTTTTGTATTTCTGCCACTGCCTACAAGAAACAGCAAAGGTCTAGCCTTTGCCTAGTCTATTTTTAAAAGCCAATTCTAACGGGAATCCTTGACAGGAGTTCTGCTCTTTTCTGTAATGCACAGAAATATTCTCTAGTTAAATTTGCAAACCACGGCCTGCACTAAGTACCACCAAAGACAAGCCGTGATCCTCGACTCCTAGAACAGGAGCATCTTCTATGTTAGCCACTAATAAAAAATCAGGGAAATCCCCTGGAAACGACAGCGACCTTCAAAGCTCTGATCAGTCTGATCCACAGGTGATTCAGGAGTATCGAGAAATTTATCTCCAGATTGCTTGGAAGGTTCAAGACTTGTTATCGATGCCCGTTATCTATACCTATGACAAGCTTTATAGGCTCGGTAGCGATCACCCGAAGTTAAGCGAACGAATTGATGCTTTGGTGAGCTATGAGCTGCGGCTGTGTGGGTACTCCAAAGACGATCAGATCAACATTCTGCTTTACGGTCCCTACATTCAAGCGCAGATGCTGGACCACTGTATGTCTGAGAGCGGTGCTAGGGGCTACATTCGTCAGCGATTAGCCATTGCCCCGTCAGCTCCCTCACCTCTGAAGTTAGTCCAAACTGAATCAACTCCCACAACTGCCGCATAGTTCGATTTGTTAACTGGGGGCATCTGGCCTCTGAAAATTCAGCATCAATTCAATATCAAAGCCGCATTCACGCCACAAGGAGACTGAGAATGCAGACTGCAATACAAAAAATTGGAGACACCCATCTCCTCATTACTCCAGACGGTAAGCCCTTGCCTCACAAAGATAGTGGTAGTCCCGTTCTCCACATCCTGCCAGAACTATTTAACCCTTACCGAGAGATAGGCTTGAGCCATATTACTCTCGTCACAGCCACCTTAGCCCCCCATGATTCGACTAGTCCTGTATCTGTATCTGTACTGCCAAAAGACGTAGTTATCAGACAACCGTACCCAAGTGCAAGCTACTGTGTTGCAGGCACATCAGCTCGAAAGATGGGCTGGGAGGTGCCCATTGATTTAGATGCACCTCCCAGATGGCTTGATCTGAAGTGGGAGGTACAACTCCCTTCGGATTCAGGGCAAGAAACTCTGGCTATCCACCATCGGTTTGTTTTGGAGTTCAACCTTACCCAGCAGGGGCGGGTGTTCTCGATGGATCAGACCAGTACGTTTTACGATCAGAATGCTCGTTCAATTAGCTTTATTAAAAGAGAGGATGCCACCCCTGAATTTACGAAAGGGGACGAGTCTTTTATTGCCTATCGACAAAGCCATATACATGGTTTGTCTTTTCACCAAACTTTAAACCTGAATTCCTGTGCTTGGTCAGACCTAATTTGCACTGGGATTGAGGACTTGGTTCTAGAGCGAGATATTGAACCTGCCACCCAGTTCACTACCTACAAAGAAGCCCACCATAATAATGCCTGCTGCGAGATCTTGGCGGCAGATTTATACAACGCCATTAGACTAGCCCGAGAGGTCATCGTTCCTGAAGAGGCCACCTACTTTAACGATTCCGAACAGCATCCAGCCATCAAATTTATCTGCCAATGGTGGAACGACCTTGCCCCAGACCCTGCGACTCGGATAGCTGCCCAGATCCAAATCGATGTTCGGATTGCGGACGACAATCTGTATTGGAGCGGTATGAGCGAAAAAACCCCTTGGCCCATTGATGGAGAATGGCGGGCGAAATCCAGAAATGCCTGTGCCCGTTGGGATGAATATGTCTTGATAGAGTTCGCCCAGTCAAAAACCGCCAACTTCTATAATGCTCACTCATTCCAGGTATTCAACGTAGTAGGCCAAGACTTTTGGAGTGGTGATGGCGTTCCCTGTGAAGAAGCCAAAACCTGGGACTTCGCTCGGGAAGGATTAGAAGCTCTGAGGTCATTCCCTGAGCGCTTTCCCGTTGCCTGGGAAAAGCTGAAAGCTGCACTTTAAGAATCCAACTGCATAAAGTCCACTCTCTTCAGCCTTGCACGGAGGATGAGCCATGACTGATAAGAACTCTTCAGGAAATATTTTTAAGCTGAACCAAATTCCAAGCCACACCCAGATATTGGACAAAACGGGTGGTGGCAAATCAGTTCTTGTAGCCTCAAAACTGCTCGATGACCTATTCAAAACGCCCAGCCACCTCAAGATTAACTTCCGACCCAAACCCTCTCACTAAATCCAGTCACCTTCTTGTAGGAGGTCTGACCGATGACCGTAAGCCTGCCAGCACAATCTACTCAGCTCAATCTTTGCCAGCTTGCATTGCCCTTTAGTTTTCTCAGGGGGGATCAGTAGTCATGGCAGATCCACGACTGTTTTCCTATGAAGGTTTGCGGGTATCTTCGTCTGTTCGTCGGGCCATCGAAAAACATCCACAACTGGACGAAGTAACAGAGCGTAGCCTACTGTTGGCCGCGCAGTCAGGAGATATCAAGTCCCGCCAAAAGCTCATCAGTCATAACTTTGCCTATGTCTGCAAAGTGGGTGGGGTATATCGCCAAGACAAATCTCACCATCTTCTCCTCGATGATGAGGTGCTGTTCAATCAAGGAATAATTGGCCTTACGAACGCGATAGAGAGATGGTCTCCAGACGGTGGGGCCGGACTCCAAACCTTCGCTTATTGGCATGTTCGCAAGGCCATGCAGTCGGATGATTCCCTGTATTCGGACAACACCATCCGTGTCCCTCAAAGTGTGCGAGATCAACTCAAGCAGATCCATCAAGTTATCCAGCAACACGAAGGGCCACTTACTACAGAGGAGATTGCAGAACAGACCCGGCTCAAGGTCAAACGAGTGGAGACGCTGTTGCAGATTCACCAACCTTCTTCCCTGAATGTAATTGAGCAGGGTTACCAGACTAAACTGGTGGACCGGATTGCTGACCCCGACACAGAAGTGGTCAGTGATATGCAGGAGATGCTGTCGGCCATTCCCTTAGAGTTTGCCACTGCCATTCAAGAGCAGCGCTGGGGTGATTTGCTCACACTTATCCCTTCCACCCTGGCCGAAGTCATCCGTCTCCACTTTCTTGAAGGAGAAACCTTTAAGGTCATCTCCAAGCAACTCAGCATTCCCATACATAAAGTGGGGGCAGTGGTGCGGGAAGGGATTGAAGCCCTGCGAATCCAGTTCTTAAGCTGTGAAGCTGACTCCACTCCAGTAGAGCCAGAGAGTGAACCGATAGAAGAAAGCAAGCCGCTTGCATCCATCATCACCAGGGGTCTAGGGTTTGGTGCCCAGGTTGCCCGGAAAGCGAAGCGGGCTGTGAAGAAGGTCGCTGAAGTTCTGAGCAATCCCCTACAAGTCTTCACTCGGTCAACTGTCACTGAGCCAACCACCGACAACGCTACACAACCCAATAGCTCAGCAGACTCAACCTCAGTATCAACTTCAGTTACCTCCTTTGGAGCTGCCCACAACAACATCGTTGATTTTGAGCGCAGTTCCTCTAGGGGAGTCGTGTCTCTCAGTTTCTATACCCAGAAGGAATTTGATAGTGGAGGTTTAGTCATGATCAGAGATTTTTTCATCTTTTTCTTGGGTCTCCTTTTCTCTTCAGCCCTGCATGTGTCAGGTGTTGTGGATGCTTCCCGTTGGGGGCGCATCGTCGATGGAGAGGAAGTCAGCGACATTGCCGATGACGTGGGCGATGTCGTCAAGGAGAAGCTGAAAAAATAGCTGTCCCTCATCCCCGTTCTTATATCCAACTCATCCTATGTAACACCCAAACCCATGTATAAATCTTCTCTACTGACAATGGCCTTGCTGTCGATAGCATCGTCAGCCATTGCCTCCACGCAAACCGTTAACCTATCACCCAAAGCTGCCCATACCCTGGACCTCAAGAGCCAGGGCTGCACAGTGGAAAAGGCATTTTTCGGAGATCCGAGTGCGGCTCAATACTTAGAGGTCAACCTAGATCAACCCCAGCCCAGAACCCAAAAAATCACCCTGCGCTGGAAAGCCAAGCCTGATACCGATGGGGTCTTTTTACAGTTGCACCTCCAAGGCTGCTCTCAAGACTACGCTCAAATCTCTATCCGTCGTGTGGATGCCCCTCCAACGTCACCTGTGACCTACATCAATACCTCTATTGTCCAGTCACCAGTGGTGCCAACTGTCTCCACAGCCCCTCGTCCTGCCCTCACCTCCACCGTGAGTTTCCCGACTGGGCAGAAGGTTGCGACCGGAAAACCCTTGACCCTAAACCTAACGGGCACCCCACCGCGCCATCGAGGTATTCCTACCCCAACACCGAAGACCGTTCAGCGCCCCCCAGTGCGACGGTCTTCTTTCCCTAATCAACCTAAGCCCGCCCTTGCTGCTAACGGCTCCCAGTCCGAGACGAGCATCACTCCCTCAACCATATTGAGGGGGTTGAACATTGCCCGCAGCAAGGGCGAGATTGGCTATCGCTCTGACATGCACTATCGCGTCAACGGCATGATCCGGGCCATGCGTCGAGGGTCAAAGCCTAAAGCTGCGAGTCAACAAGCGGGTGTCCCAGCCAGTGTAGTGATGGCCCTGATCCGCTACAGCCAACTGTAAGTTTTTCCCAACCTATCGTTCCCTAATACTAAGGAGTCTAAAGTAATGAATTCACTGATCAGTCTCTACAAGAGAATCCCCCTGCATCCCTGGTGGTTCTCCCCCCTAGCCTTTATGGGGGTTGGACTGTACTTCAACCATCCTGGCTTTCTGGCAACGGGATTCGCCATGCTCTTGATGATGGCTTCCGTCTTCCCGTGGGTCAAATTCCGAGGTCTAGGCAAAGGCCATCAACTTCTTGCTATCCATGTCTTTTGTCTGGCCTTGGGTTACCAGCAGTACGCCTATGCCCAGCTCAAGCCCACTCAAGATATCTGTACCGCCTTCAACTTTATTCCTGGCTTTGGGGATGCGGCGATCAAGCTATTGGGGTGGCTAGATTTCGAGGGCTTTTCTGTTGCGGGCTTGATGTGTGGCATCGGGGGTCTAATTGTTGCCTCTGCTCTAGTGGGGGGTCTGTTTATGACGGGAAAAGCCACCCTCGCCTCCTCTAATCATGGCTTCAACATGTCGGAGATGAGCCAGCCGATCATCGCCATCGTCTACTTCGTGGCGACCCTCGCCATCTTCGGCACCCTGATCTTTGGCGTGTCCAAGCTGTCATAGGAGGCAATTCATGGATTTTGCACAAGTCAATCGAGAGTCAAATAAAGAAATCTTGGGGGTCAATACCGTCGCGGATGGTGCCCCCATTCCCTATTTAATCGCCTTCGTCTTCGTCCTCGTCACGGGCATCATCTTCATCTTTACGATTAGCTTGATGTTCGGCTTTATCTATATGGTCGTCGTTCCATCTGCCCTGGTGCTGATCTTTGGTCGCAACCCTGCCAAGCAACTGGAGCGGATGACCCAGCCCAAGCGGTATGCCAACCAAGACTGTAGTCTGTTCTATGACTCCGTGGGGATGCCTCAAGTCCCGACCCCTGAGCGCATGGGGCAACTTGCCTCTATCCAAGAGAACTTTCCCCTCAAGACCTACGCCCAAGTTAATATTGCAGGCCAAGAAATAGGGGTTCGCTTGTTTCACTGGGGGGAGAATAACGTCAAAGCGGAGTTTGATGTGGAGGTAGAGGGCAATGACTCGACCCTGCCAAGGGATGAGGCCCATTCCCACTTAGAGGGGACCAACACGGGTTTATGCAGCCTGGGAGTGGAATTAAAGTCCATCTGGGATGTGCGCTCTAGCTGCGAAGAACCTTTAGCCCAGATAGCTAAGCAAATCCAGGAGGCCAAGGATCCCTTGACGATTGCTCAGCTCTCCGCTGAAGCAGATCGGCTACTGGCCCTCAAAGCATCTGGGAAGCTTGCCAAATCTCGGATTATCTATCAGATCAAGTGTCGTTTAGAGCTGCATGAGTCCGAGGCTCCCCCCGAATCTCCCGCTGATGTCTTGCTGGACTATTTGGATAACTTTGTCCCTCAGTTTCTCAAGGAAGAGAAGCGCAACAGCAAAGCGACCTGGGAGCGGGCCATCAAATACGCCTATGGCCGCATGTACAAGGAGACCTTTGAAACCATCACCTCACCGAATGGGTTTGGCCTCACGGCTCGGCCCTTAACGGCTCAAGAGATGTGTGATTGGGACTATGGGGAAACCCATAATGATGGCCTAAAAGTACCTCAATGCCAAATTCTGGATCATTACGGCTTGGGTGAACTCATCGTTAATGACCCCGCCAACCATGCCCTCTATGCCCTGTTTGAGCCAAGGGAAGGACTGCCCTCCGTTCCTGTTTTCAAGGATGATTGTGCTTATCTGCCCCTCAAAAATCAGTGGGTAGGGGCGATTCGATTTGCCGACCTACGGACGATGCCCAAGGTTGATGGCTCCGTGGAGAAAGGGTTTTTGGAATTCTTCTACCGCAAGCTGTGTACGGGAAACTCCCCCGTTACGGACTTCCGCTTAGTCACCGAACTGCTGCCCGATACCCCCTTCTGGAGTCGATACCTGCTAGAGCAGACCTATCGTAACTCCGTGCGGCGGGAAGACCGGGCGGCAATGAAGAAGGATGTAGATGTTGTTGCCCGAGAGCGGAAGCGGGCCGCAGACCAGAACCTGGAATGGCTCAACCAGGGCAACCAGATCATGAATGTGGCCTTGTGTTTATTCCTCTACCGCAGTAGTGAAGAAGAACTGAAGAAAGACCTCAGAACGGTCTCTCGACGGTTCTCCTCCACTTCCTGCGAGATTATCCAGCACCGATTCAACTATGTCTACTTTGCCCAAATGGCCCTTTCCTCAGCCCCCCCTGCTGACCTTTCCCACGAGTGCCTATTCTGGCCCTCGTCATTACCTGTATCGGACCTCATCCCTCAAGGCCACCACCACCATCCCCCAGATCCAGCCTCCCAAGATGGATGATCTGGGGATCATGCTCATCGGCCAAGAGTTACCCACCCCCTACTTCTTGGATATCGTCTGGACGAACCCCAACCACACCCTGATTGCGGGAGAGACGGGAGCGGGCAAGAGCCTGTTTATGCTGAAATCTATCCAAGCCTATGTCAACGCCCAACAGTCCGGGGTTATCTTTGACTTCCCCCCACCGGATGGTCAAAGCACCTACGAGCCGCAGGTTGCCACCTGGAACCGATTGGGGGTTTCAGCCACCTACCAATCCGTGGATAAGACCATCATCAACATCATGGGGGTGCCTGATATTTCCTGGATTGATGATCTGCCCGCCCCTGGAGAACCGGGATACTACTCCCAGCAACCCACCCGTGAATCTGCTTTGACCTACATCGTTGAGAACAAGCTGCGGATCCTGCAAGCCATCACGGGACTAGACCGGGAGCATCATGCGGGCCTGGAGGTGGATCTGATGTCGAATGCCTTGAGCATGTGCTTCGCGGACTTTTACCAAGAGAATGAGGAGCGCTACGCGATTGCCTCTCTCTCCCCGTTTGGATCTGAGGATGCAGCAAAGATGCCCATCTATGAGGAATTCGTTACCTTTGCGCGGGGGTGGCTGCAAGCCTATGCCGAACGGGATCAGGTCCAGGTGCATCTGAGACAGCAATTTGATGCTCTATATCTGCTGCTTAAAGGAGTGATGTCCCGGTCCTTGGGTCGCTGCATCAACGGCCTGTCGGCCTTTGACACCAACGTGGATGTGCTGGTGTTGGCCTTAACGAACGTGGATTCAAGTCGAGACTCCTTAATCTATGGCCTGTCTGGGTTTGACCTGCTCTTACGTAAGGCCATGTCCAAGAAAAAGACCTTGCTGATGATGGACGAGGGAAGTGAACTGTTTGAGCATCCCGTGTTTGCCAAGATGTTTGGGTCTATCTGCAATGGCGGTCGTAAATGGGGCTGCAATGTGGTCTTGGGCTTTACGGGTCTAGAGCCGTTGACGGCTTCTCCTGCTGCTTCCAAAGTGATTACCAACCTTCAGAACAAGTTTGTCTCCAAGGTTAATGACTATAGCTACAAGATCCTGATTAACCATTTTGGCTTTCGGCCTGAGAACCTGGAGCGGTTTAAGAAGAGTGCCTACAACTCCAATAAGCAGCTTCAGGAGTCCTATTTCATCTGGAAGCGAGATGACCGAGAGTTGCTCGTCAAATATGCCCCGGATAACGTCACCCTGGCCGTGGGCGCGAATTCCAAGCTGGAGACGGAGGCAAGGAACCGGGTTATGGCTGAGTATACCGACCCTGTGAAGGGCCTCATCGCCTTCGGTAATCAGCTCTCAGAGGCCAATGCTAAAGGACTTGAACCCACTCATATAGGAGTTGAAGATGATGCCGCATAAAAAGCGCCTTCTCATTATCACCATACTGTCTCTGCAAAGTGCTGTGGCCCTTGCCCCCGCCTTTGCCCAGGACTCCCCTGGATACACCCCGGACATTATCAGCGTCGATGATGTCTATACCCCCCTCCCCCAGCTATACCCCGGACATTATCAGCGTCGATGATGTCTATACCACTCCCCCCGTGAATGAGGTGCCTACGGCCCAGATTCCCAAGGGGTTAGGAGGGGTTATTTACGGAGTGTTGGGGGATGACAACCCGAACACGATCAATGAAACCCAACGGAAGTTTCTCAAAGTCTTTGAGTATGGTCAGAAGGCATTGAAAGCCTACCGTTTAGGCCAAGACCTCTATCAATCCGTCAGCAAGATTATCAAAGACCCGGATGGTGTCTTAAAGCATGATCTGCTCGTCCTCCTCGATGGCTACAACAAGATTGGCAATAACGAAGTCCCCAGTGCCGACGTTGGGGGGAATGGCCCCTCTGCCAAGATTTTTGATGACCCCCAGACCCCGGATGAATCCTACATTCAGGCTAAGAATGATGTGGCTCGGAGGATGTACGTCCCAGCCCTGATGCAGCAGTTGGTCTTTGGCAAGGATGCCCGTACGCTCCGAGAGCAGCAGTCAAGCCAGCTAGAAGAATCGTTGACCAACACCATTGAAGCGTCTACCAATCTCGTCCAGCTCACGGGGGGCACGGTTGAAGCCGTTGCTCATAACGGCGACCTCGCCAAAGCGGTAGGGGAAGAATCCACCCATGCCCAAAAGCTGAAAAGCTCCCAAGCGGTATTGAAATCCCTGGCAAGGTCAGATGCCATCCAGTCTCAGCAGACCTCCTTGAACGGCGTCATTCTGGGGAATATCCAGCAATCCCAAGGGGAGCAGAACAAGGCAACGACCTCCTTGGTCGTCAGCTCTGCCTTGGCCTACCAGCAGCGGGACGTGGGGAATCACCAGCTAGCCTCCCAGAGTGTATTTCTAGAGCAAATTCGAGCGGATTTAGGACAGCAGGAAGATGAGAGACAGTTTAAGGCTTTCGCCAACCTTGAAAAACAGGCCAATGTCACCAACAACATCCTCATACCAGGACTGGTCCCGACTCAGCCGCAAACAGGTCAATAGGCTGATTACAGCACTGACACTGCTGTTAACCCCCTGCTTTTGTGCCGTGGGCATGTTGAATGCCCACGCCTCCATTTTTTACTACAGGGATGTGGATTCAAAGGGGCTGAAACTGCTGTCCAAGTCCCAAACCAATATGGCGAAGACCTCCCAGTGGTGGGATAAGACCTGGAGCACCATGTTGACGGGAGAGAATAACTCCCTCAGTAGCGATGCCCTGTTTACCTTCTTATTGCCCTTCCTGCTGGTGTTGCTGCTGCTGTTCCTCGCACGGGCAGGCTATGACTATTTCAAAGGGGACTTTATCAAAGGGTTTAACCGCTCTGTGATTCCCATCGTCATCTTGTCCCTGTTTCTCGCAGGCAATGGCTTGGCCGCAAAAGCGGTCGCTCATGGCACCAGGGGGTTAATGACCCGAGGTACGGATCTGCTGTTGGAAGCCCAAATCACGGAGGTGAATTTCAGGAAAGCCATCGGAGACCAACTGTTTAGCCTAGAGCTGCGGAACGACTTTGGCCGTAGCTCTAAGTATTGTCGCTCCCTGCCCGCTCCCACACTCAAAGCCCCTGGTGAGAACAAGATAGACCCCGCGACCCAGGATCTGGCCCTTAATACCCCTGGTGGAAGCCTAACGGCCTTGGAGGCAAGAGCCTATGACTCATTGGGATGTTTTCAAAACTTACTAGCCGATATCAAGGCTAGAAGAGCCGATATGAAACAAAAATGTCCCACCTGTACGACCGCAGATCAAGTGGCGGCTAATGCCGAGAGGAAGGTGCAAGGCCACCTGTCTACAGGTTTCCTTTTTGCCATCGGGTCAACCACTCAAGCGACGGTGGGCGTCGCCCCTGAAGTGGTTTCAGACCGTATTGATGAGGTAATCAAGGTCGATGGCCCGCTGATGGTGCAGTACTGGTTTGTGTCAGGGCAAGAGTTCATGCTGTACTTGGCAGCGTACCTTGCCCCGATCATGATCCTGTATGGCTCCCTCCCCCTGCCGGGTCGGGTGGGCATTGCCGTCACCTACTTCAGCTCCTTTATTATCATTGCCCTGATCCGCATCGTCTATGTCCTGATTGTCGGCTTAGGGGCCTCCTTCCTTTCCGCGAATCCCCCCAATGACGGGGCTGAATACTGGGCACAGTTTCTAGGGTACTTCGCTCCAGCAGTCTCTACGGCTGCGGTGACGGGAGGCGTGATTGCCGCAGTTCATGCCTGGAGTGGTCAGATTATCGCCACTATCGCTGTGGGCACCTCCCTCGCTGCAGCGGGGTTAGGCAGTGCCGTCTCCTCCTTCCAACAGCGCGACTACCGAAATCGGTAGATTCTCACCAGACATACAGGTAAAGACTCATGGACATGATCAAAGTTCACCCTGCCCAAGAAAGCGCTCAGCCAACCCAGCGAAAAATCCCGTGGCTGTTTATCGGGTTTGCCACCTCCTATGTGTTCCTGTTCCTCGCAGTTCTCGGCATTGGTGCGAATCTCGCCTCCCTGAGAGAGGAACGCTCGACCCTGTTCGTTCAAACCCCGAATGAGACGATTCACGCTCAGCGTAAAGACCCACTGTATCGTTCTGAAGCTCAGGTTAAAGCCTATGCGCGGCAGTGGTTCAAAACGGCTTACACCTGGAACAGTAAAGATAAAGAGAAGAAGGTGGGGGCAGACTCCTATCCCGCCAAGCTTTGGACCGCTTCCTTTGCAATGGACTTAGGAATGCGCGAAGGATGGCTGCAGCAAGTCAAAACCCGCTATGCCCAGCAGCTTCCCTTGGATGGCTACCTGATGGGGAAGCAAGAGGCCGTGATTGAGCTGACCCGAGACCCCACGGTCCAGGCAGTGGAGGAGGGGCTATGGCGAGTGACGGTTGTCGCGGATCGGGCACATGTCAAGAATGATGGCACCTCTCAAGTGGAAGCGATGAAGGTAACCCTGACGGTCCAGGCCGTCCCCCATAGCAATAGCAAAGAGAACGACATCTTGGGACTGGGCACGGGGAGTGAATCCCTCAATGCCTTGATCCACCGATGGCGCAAAGAAGGATTGAAAATCGTACTCGTGGAGGCCAAATAGCAATGAAAGACACTAAAACGACCCAATCTGAACAAGCCTCCCTGGAGGTGATTCATCAAGTCACGGGGAAGACCCCACCGCCAAAGGCCAAGGTTGAGGCAACGGATACCGCAGCGGAGCTAACCCTAGAGGGTGTGGCCCTGCCTGAGATGACGGATGAGTTTAACCCTAAGAAGAAGGTGCGCCGCTCCATCCCCTTCCAGTTTCTATTCTTCGGCACCTTTGTGTTGGGGTTTCTCTCCCTGGTGCGGGGCTGTACCACGATGTCTCAACCCCAGGCAAAAGAGCAAGAGCAAACGGTTGCGGCTGCGCCTTTGGAAGAGAGCGAACGGCAAGAGCTGTTGGGAGTTATCAATGAGCAGAACCTAGCGATTCAGCAGTTGCAGCAAGGGAAGCGCATTGATTTACGGACGGGCAAGGATAAGAAGCTGCCCAAGCCTGCCATTGGCTCTAGGACAATCAATAGAGTGAATCGGCCCACGAGGAGGACTCCCCCACCTGCAACGGCCACCGCCAGAAGCATTCCCGTGCGTCGTTCTGTGCCTCGGTCTATCCACCCGTCTCGACCCGCATCGCCCAAAGTAGTCTATCGAGATCGGGTGGTGTATAAGCCAGCCCCTACCCCTCCGCGACCTCAGACTGTAGCAGTGGCACCTCCAAAGCTCCAGCCCGTCAATCGAGTGTCCCTGTCTAAGAAGTTTGAGCCACCCCAAGCCCAGCCCCAATCTCGCCCCATCCAAATCAAACGATTGCCCCATAAGCCCGCCCGAGTCTCAGCGACACCCATTAAACCTGAGACCCCCCATCAAACCCAAGCTGACTGCCGCTGAATCTGGGGTACTAGTGGCGTCTAACGCCATGACGGGAGACTTAATGCAGGATATGTCTGCTGCCAGCGGGCCAGATGCTATCACGAGGCCAGAGACGGAAGGTGTGACACCAACTCAGACGAGCTTAGTTCGTGGGTCTATTCCCGCTGGCACAAAGGTGAAAGCGGCCTTTGCCAATCCCCTGACTTGGGTTGCGGGTCAGCAAGCACCAGCGGGCCAGCGGGTCTTGCTCCGACTGAAAGGCGACTTGGGAAGTGTGGCGAAAAAAGGCTCTACGGCCATTGGTGAGGTGATGTCAGTGCAAGGGGATTTTGCTCAAGTGCAGATTGTAGAAATTAATGGCAAACCCATTGAACACGTCAATCTGAATGACCCAGAAGGCGGTAGTACTCGAACCCAGCCTGTTGCGATTGTGCAGTACAAGGATGCGCCCTACCTACAAGCTAAGGCCAAAAATTCAGGTGGGTCAGGCTTTGGCAGCAGACTGCTGAGGGCAGGGCTGAATGTTGGCGTCGATCAACTGCGCGATCAGGGGATTGGCAGTCGAGCGGGCAATGTCGTCAATAGTCTGCTGCCCGACCGGAGTCGCTTTAGCCAGAGCAGTAACCTCTACTCCTTTGAAGGGAAGGATGTCGAGATTTATTTCTTGGAGGGTATGTAATGAAAGGTTGTTTGGTCCTAGTTCTGATCGCCCTCACGCCATTCCTGTTTCTCGCAGGCCCCATCGGTTGGATCTTGGGGATTATTGCCTGGATTTTGTTGCTGAAGTGAGTGAGATGAAAACCCCGTTCTGCTGAGGGCGGGGTCGTTCATTGTTGAATGGAGTCAAGCTATGAAATTAAATCAACGTCATAGTCCTTTGTTGCTGAAGGCAGGAGAGGAAACAACTTATCCAGTTCGTGGCAGCAATGCGGTTGAAGAAGTCTTGTCAGCCTATGCCAGAGGAATACGGAACTTCTCTGGTTCTGAGATTTATTGGGAAAGTCTCTACCAAGCTGAGCTTCAAGGGATTATCTTCTCAAACTCGAAACTTATAGTGGATCTGCGTGAAACCAAATTGATGGGCGCAGACTTTAGTAATTGCGATTTGAACCACTCAGAATTCATTTGGGCAGACCTGAGTCAGAGCAATCTTTCAGGCAGTGATTTGACTAGGGTTAACTTCATTGAAGCTGATTTGAGGGGTGCCAATCTCAAGGATGCCTGCTTGAAAAACGCTTGCTTGAATGGGGCGCACCTGGGTGAAGCCAATTTAGAAGGGGCGAACCTAGAAGGGATTAATGCCTTTTATGCGTGGTTCTGCGAGGGGATTTATCGAGATGCCTGTTTTGCTGGTGCAACCCTACAAAATGTCACTTTTGATGACTCTGATTGCAGGGGTGTGGATTTCTCAGGGGCTGATTTAACGGGCGCTGAGTTTCAGGACACAAATTTAAAAGGAGCGAACTTCACGAATACCCAACTCAAAGATGCTTGCTTTGATAGGGCAGATCTGGTTGATGCGGATCTGACAGGGGCCAATGTACAAGATGCGAAATTATTAGATGTGCGGATGGTGAGTAGTGAGCCAGAGTTTGAGTGCATTTAGCTCATCCATAAATGTGAGGTAAAGACAATGTATATTCAAGCCTTGAACCGAGGGAAGACAACAATCCGTCACTTACT
The DNA here is from genome assembly GCF_021497025.1 of Acaryochloris sp. 'Moss Beach'. Classification (NCBI taxonomy): domain Bacteria; kingdom Bacillati; phylum Cyanobacteriota; class Cyanophyceae; order Acaryochloridales; family Acaryochloridaceae; genus Acaryochloris; species Acaryochloris sp. 'Moss Beach'. Next base: position 137,738 of record NZ_CP071720.1, on the reverse strand, counting down.
AGAGTCCTTGAGGCAATTCCTTTCTCATCTTCAATGGCATCGCAGTACAGAATCCTTGGTGATTGAAGGGGAAGATGCAACCAATAAGCTGATCGCAGCATATCAGCATGGCATCAGAAATTTTGAGGGATCTGCTCTAGAGGCTGTTGATCTAACCGAACTCAAGCTCAAGGGTATCAACCTAACTCGGTGCCATCTTGACAGCGCTTTGTTGATGGAATCGGATTTGAGAAATTCATGTTTTCAGTACAGCGACTTGGTGAATGCAGAATTCTCTGAGTCGGACTTGCGAAATGCTGATTTCTCCCATGCCGATCTCACGGATGCCACTCTGATCGGGGTAGACCTGAGAAAAGCCAACTTCCGCAACGCCTGTTTAAAGGTTGCGGATTTGACGGGTGCGGATTTGGTAGGAGCAGACTTGACAGGAGCAGATACCACTGGAGCGATATTTGATGAAGTGCGCTGGTATCGCCACGAAGAAAAAGCGATTTAATTTTCGACAGTATATTCCCATCTGAAGGTCTCTTAGTATTCCTTCGTCTTTACATTGATTTTCCTCATGTAACTTAGTCCACCCTGGTTTTTCGGAGCCGGGGTTTTCTCTTGGTTGCCAAAGCTCCTGACACCCATGCCTCCCTTCTGACCCATACTCCGTATTCCTTGTAGAGCGTCAAATTAAAAAACCGTATATCCTCATCGACGCTACTAAGCATTTCGATGAAACGAAGACTCTTCTCAGCGTTGCTGGCCGCTCTCCCCGCCATAACCCAAGTGGCCCCAGCCATCGCCCAAACCACAGCCACAGCGACCCTAGACCCGAATACTGAGGTGAGCTTACCCGGACTCTACTATGACCCAGATGCCCCCTCATCAACCTTTAGCCAGCTCCCTGGTGCAGAGCAAGCGGGGTATGTGGATGTGCCTGCTCTGCCTGCTGGTGTAAAAACCCCTTATCTGTTGGATAGGGCATGGCCGCAAGGGGCAACCCCTGACCAAATTCTCAAGTTTGGTGATTTACAGCAAAACCCTGTCACGGCTGGCTTCACGAAGCTCTCCGTTCGGCAATTGACGGCATCCAGCGGCACCAATATTGGGGATGTGCCCGTGGGGGATGTGGCCCTGCTCAATGGCCTGACCATCCAACAGGTTGATGACCTCTATACCAAAATTAACAATGGCGAGAAAATCAAGCTCAAGGATGCGGCCCCTGCCGTCCAAGCTGCCTTTGGTGTTCTCCTCAATCCTGGTTCAGCTCCCCAGCAGTTACAGAATGCTGCCCTAACAGCGGGTGAGCGAGTTGCCCTCGATAAGCTCAGTAAGATTCCAGCACTGGAAGGCATCCCGTTGCAAGACCTCGCACGGGGCAACTGGGAAGGGGTGATTGATAAGGCCGACCAGATTAAGCTGGCGGGCATTGGTGAGAAGATTGGTCCCACCTTGAAAAAACTCCCCGTCAAGCAAATTGTCCCGATAGTGGGTGATGCGATTGCTGGAGATTGGCGAGATGCCCGACGAAAAGCGATTGCCTTAGCCCAACAGAAAGGGACAGAAGTTGCAGTGAAGGAACTGCTCAAGGAATTCCCTCAACTAAAGGATGTCCCGATTGCTGCGATTCCGGGTGTTCTCAATAAACCAGTGGATGAAGCATTGCCTGAAGTTGCAGATTTGGCGATTGAGCATATTCCCGGTGCTAAGGACAAAACCATTAACTCCATTCCTGGCCTAGAGGATATCCCGATCAATGAGCTGCCGTTTGACCTGGCCTTTAGCTTCTTTGCGGGGGATGTGTTTGCAAGGTTTGATATTGCCTATAGCGGGGTGGATGGCCCGGAAGAACCTTCCACTAACCATGCTCTATCGGGTGGTTCTGAAGATCAGAAGTTCAAGCCGATCAAGTGCAGTGTTAGTCAGGATGAAAAGCAACGAGCTGACAATTGCCCCCACTTTGAGATGCGGAAGTTTATCGATTCAGTCGCTGAAACCGCTGGCCTGGATAGTGACATTGAGGGTAAGCAATGGGTCCAGGGAGATTCAGGAGGCAAGAACGGCCAAGGCGTTAAAGGTGGTAAAGGACTGCTCAAGTGGGTGAATGGAGGTTGGGAGCCAGCAGGGATTCATCCGTTTGGCACGGCTTCTAATACTAAGTTTGTCCTCAAGAAAATCACGGAGTATCCCGACAAGAAGAGTACAGCGAGGTTGAGTCTAGCCTTTCAGTTCTGCGTCACGGTTCCTATTCTGGGTCAACAATGTACGCCTCACTTCCTGGTGATTCCGACGCCGTTTGTCATCAAGGAGGATGGGCTATTCCTTGTAGCGAGTCGGCGCAATCTGCCCGCTGATATTGCGAGACTGAGAAATCAGACGCTAACGGCTGGGGTGTATTGCGACCCCGATCAGCTTATTGCCTCGACGGGGCAGAGTGATTCGGGATCGGCCAATACGGCCAATACGAAGTATGGGCATCATGCTTTTACGGAAACGGATGAACAGCTTTACAATGTGGCGGCTGTGGATGGGGCCACTGTTGGCCTCACTAAGGATGCCGCCGCAGCCTTTGAGAAGATGCGGGAAGCTGCTGCGGCTCAAGGACTGGATATCAGAGCAGTGTCAGGCTTTCGGAGTAGAAAGCTGCAAGAAGAATTGTTCTCGGATCAGGTCGCTAAGCAGAGCGGCTCTCTAGAGGCAGCGGCGAAGATATCAGCACCCGCAGGCCATAGTGAACACCATACGGGGTTAGCCGTGGATGTAGGGAATAATGCGAACCCCTATCTGAATGAATCTTGGGCTAACACTCCTGAATATGATTGGATGCAGCAGAATGCAGGGAAGTATGGGTTTGAGCTGTCGTTTCCTAAAGACAATAGTCAGGGGGTGAGCTATGAGCCGTGGCACTGGCGGTATGCAGGGAGTGATCAGGCAGCGGCAACGTTCAGTCATACGGCTAGTGATGGGCATAATCACAATCACGGCACTAGCGCGTCAGCCAATGGAGTACTTCAACCCATTGATGGGGCCACAGGTGCGCCACAATTGAAGGGTATACCGGGTCAGCCTGGTGCTGTTAGTCGTCAGGGAAGCACGACCTCTACCCCCGCCGATCCTGACCATAATCTCAAGCAGTATCTTGCTCGCATCAGAATTGGAGAAAGTACTGATGGGACGAACTGGATACCGAATTCTCAGACGGGTGCTTATGGGATTTATCAGTTCACACCAGAGTCTAGGCAGTCTCTTTTGCAAAGAACGGGAATAGATGGCTGGACAAGGGACCGGGCTGTTGCAGCTCAAGCAGCGGTGGAGTGGATCAAGATTATTGGGGCTGAGAAGAATGTGGATCTGATGGGCGCGATTCAACGAGGGGACTTTGCTCTGGCCGATCAGGTGTTAGCTCCGTGGCAATGGACATCGTTGCCGGGTGGCCCTGAACAAAGTGAGATTTGGAGTAATCCAGAGAACTTCCAGATCTATGGACCGACTGGGGATGCTTCGACGAATGAGCCTGCTACTGTGGCGTCTCGTGGGATTCCCTGTAAGCCTTCACGGTTGGCGAGTGTTGGCAGAATCACACCAGAAGGGGATGGCGTTGCGACTGGGAAATATTCTCTCCCACTTCCAGAAGGTTCATATACATTTACTGATTACTTCTCTCATAATCACCCGAAAAGACGAAAGCCCCATAAAGGAGTAGATTTAGCTGCTCCGACTGGTACTCCAGTGTTGGCTGCTGAAGGAGGGACAGTTGATCATGTAGGTTGGGATGATGGCTGGGGAAACTTCATTGTTATAGGTCACTCTAATGGGACAGCAACTCTATACGGTCACTTGTCTGAGGTTAATGTTAGAAACGGTCAAGGGGTTACCAATGCTGACCAGATCGGAGCAGTAGGCAACACTGGTCTAAGTACAGGACCGCACCTCCACTTTGAAGTGATTGAGGGATACACTCAAGGAAATCATCACTCTGGCTACGAAGTTAATCCAGAAAAATACTTTAAATTCTAGGTAGGTATTACGATGAAATTCAAAAAAACTTTAAGCCTTGTTGCCTCGGCATCAGTACTATTGATGTCTTTTTCATCTTCAACTTTTGCACAAGAGAACAGTGAAGATCTTTCTTTCTTGGAGCCTTGTGCGCCAAAAGCTCAAGGGCGATATAAAGTTAATCGAATGGATATAATTGGAGAAATGCCTTACAAGGATGGCAAGCTATATCATACTGTGATCGGATTTGAAGGCCAGGCTGAAGATGTTGAAGGCGAGGTCGTTATTTTTGTCGGTTCTGGGTCATGCAAGCCCTTATACACTTCCTCCTATTGGGGAAATACACCACCTCTGACGGATGTTTTTGATCAATCAGTTTCTAGACAATTGGCCTATCAGTGGTTAAAACGCCGGGTCACTCATAGTGGTTTTGATGCCATCCAAAAGAGCCTGATTGACCCCCGGCTAAAGTCTTTACCCGATCATACATATTGGGCATACAAAGAGCTGGGTTTCAGTATCCCTTCGCATGTCCGTATTAAAGATTGAACCTCAAAAATTTGTTGTAGAACCTGCTGGGTTGCTCCAGCCATTCACTCTGTAGATAATGTACACGCTTATGACCACAAAACTCTGACTTCTCTCAGCACTCCCTCTCGCGCTGCTGGGTTGCTCCAGTCAGACTGTAATCGCGGAGACTTGCGGTTGCAATATCAACTCCCAACTCAATTACAGATTGTCTCTAATTCTCACCTCTATTCTTAGGAGAGGCTTCCTTGAAACCTCCCTCCAATCAAGCCTGAAGACCTCCCACAAAAAGATCAGTATATTCTCAGCAAACTCACCATTTGCTGATTATGCAAACTCACACTGAACAACCCACCACTAATCCAGAAACCGCCATACCTGCCATCCTCACCAATACCCTCGTTGGTTGTGGCAGCATATTGGTTCTCCTGTTCGTCCTTAACATCATCTGCGGCGACAGTCGCACGGGTCGAGATCCTGATGATGCTCGAATGGCGACCTGGGGGGAACGTCGCAAGGCTAAACGCAAGGGACTCAAACAACGACGAGAAGGTGAACGGGATAAAGTCGGCCTATGTCTGGGCAGTGACAACCCCATCGTCTTGCCTGATAACCAACCCCTCATCAAAGTCTTGGGGGCAGCGGGAGAGGGAAAGACTGAAACCGTCATCGAGCCAATCCTCTGCGATGCCATCAAGCAAGGCCATACCCTGTTTGTGTTCGACGTTAAGGGCACCCTCAAAGAAAAGTTTATTCCCTACGCCCTCAAGCAGCCCATTCCCTATAAGCCCTATATCCTTGCACCAGGGAAGAAGTATTCAGACTCCCTGGACTTCCTGGGGTTTATGGAAGACCACAACGATGATCTGACGGCTGGGGCTACCGTCACCACCTTTTTCGATAACGTGATTGCTGCTTCTGATGGCAAAAACGCCTTCTTTGATAGCTTTGCCGTCTTCACCCTGACTGCTCTGATGATGATGTCGAAGCACCCAGACTCTAGTATGCCGGACCTACCGATGGTCTGGGAGTATTTGGCCCTCCCTAGCCTAGGAAAACGACTGGTTGCAGCCGTCCATGCGGGCTTCTTTGACGAATCGGGGTTTGGCCCTTGGGCGAAGCGGGAGCTGTCCGGTCTGTTGTCCACAGCGGGCACTCATGACACTGAAGCGGGGATTACAGCCAGTGCGATGAACGTACTGATGCCCTTACTCAGTCGGAAGTTCTACCCCTGTTTGAGCTACCCCTTTCACGAAGGCAGCACGATTCCCTTGGACCTCAAAGGCAGACAGATTGTGTTCTTTGAGCTGGATGGTTTAGCCATGCAGCAGACCTCGCCCCTGGTGGCGACAGCTTTGAACATGCTGATTCGTCGCAACCTGAATGAGCACTCTGACCGGGATCGGCCTCTGGGAATCATCCTGGATGAATATGCGCGGATTGTCCTTCCTGACTTTGAGCAGATTGTCTCGCTGAATCGTTCCTATGGGTTCTATGCAGTGACGGCATTCCAGAGCAACAGCCAGCCGAACATCAAGCAAAAGTCAGAGGTCGTTAAATCCATCTTTGATAATACCGCAGCTCAGTTCATCTTCAGAACTGAAGATTTTGAGACTCGTAAGCAGCTAGAAGAAGACATTGGAGATTACGAACTAAAGCGTAATACCAAGTCTCGGAGTCATGGCAAGCAAGGGACAAATCGAACGGTGTCAGAAGCCCCTAGGCGTAAACCTTTGATATCGAGGCATCGACTCAAACGCTTAGGCAAAGGTCAGTTTGTCTTGTTGTCTGCGGGGATACAAAATCGTCCCGTCATCCACCAATATCGTCGGTGGTGGCGCAACCGAACGGATATCCAACGCCTGAAAGAGTGCAAGCAGATGTATAAGGAGCATCTGGTGCCCGTCATCAATCGCAAGTTGGAGCAGAATATGCAGGTTGAAGACGAGGAAGGCAACATCCTAACTTTCACGATTGAGGAATTGCAAGAGAATCGCGCCCAAGCAGCGGACTGGAATCTGCCATTCCCGGATGAGATAGAAGCTGACGAAATAGAAGCCAAGGAACAGGAAGACATCAATCAACAGCGAGGCATGGATCATGGCTGAAGAACAACAACACCAAAAAGAAATACTCCAAGCTGGGGAGAAAGTAGTCGGTGCCATCCAACATGCCGTGATTAGCTCCGCTATTTTGCGACGGCCACGGGTAAAGATTGAGATTAAGACGGCCAAACAAGCCCTCGCTTATGCCAAAGAGGGCATCAGGAAAAAGATTCCTGCTGATGTGGTGAAGCACCAGATACGGACCTCAAAATTTGCCAAGCTGGTCACGGACCCAAAGCGGATGGCAGAGAAGCTGTTCAAGGGGGCAAAGCGGAAGGTGGCCCTTGAGAAACATGGTCCCGCCATCCAACAAGCGCAACAACGGAATCAACGCAGAGATCAAGGCCGAGGGCATGGTCCGGGGCTAAGTCGATAGCGCTGCAAAAAAACAGTATATCCACATCAACAGCTCTAGTTGTGTTTCAGATGGAGCTGCATTAGGAAAACGATCAGGACTCTTATATGGAGACCAGAACAAGTGGAACTCAAATATCAAAACTTTATTGGTGAAAAATACCGAGAGCTTCGGGAGGAAGAACAACTCTATTTCCAAGCTGATCCAAAAATGCGATTGGCTAAAAAGCTGATCCAATTCACAGCGATTTCTCCAGGCATTGCGATGGCTGCGACCTATGCTCCGGTTATCGGCCCTGTTGTCGCGGGTGCGGTGGGTCAAGCCACTCACTGGATGCACTCAGGGATACATGGGATACGTGCGGCTCAGATCAGTCATGACTTTGCAGAGATGGCGAGTCAGATCCGACCTGGCTGGGGTAGGCAGAGCATCTTTAATGGCTGGGCCAGTGCGAGAACCGCAGACCTATTGGCAAAGACGGATGTATGGGCACGTCCCCTCACTGGATGGGCATCTCCCGCGATGATCGGCAAAGGTCTGATGGATTCGGGCAAGCTGGCGGTTAGCTATGCCAAGCAAGGCATTCCGACAGTGGTGTCTCGTCCCGTGACTCAGTTGTGGAGAATGACTAATCAGGCTATCAACCGAGCGCAGCAATGGTTTGAGCAGACCCTGAGCAAGTTGCCTGAACAAGTACAGCAAAACGTTCGTAGTGGACTTGAAAACATACAAAGGAGAACGACGGCAATGGCAGAATCAATAAACCCCAGTCCTAGCCAGAATGATATGGATCGGCGGGGTGAATACGTCAGGATACTCTCTGAACAGCAGAACAATCAAAGCCTGACCTTCGAGGGGATTCAGACAGATGTCAAGGACTCGCCAGGTGTGGGGGCTGACTATGACAAGCAGGTTGTTCTTCAAGCCCTCAACGAAGGGAAGACTCTGGATGAAGCGACGGCAATTATCTCTCAGGGTCCGAATGTGGCCCAGATGTCTGAGACGCAGCTCCAGGACGTTTCAGTCTATTTGTCTGAGACGACAAACACGGTTTGGACGCAATACAACATTGACAACCCATCCCCAGAGGTTAGTCAGGATCAGTCTGTAGATTCTACCGTCACTCAGAACCAGTCTGTCGATCCTGATACTCAAACAGTAGTGGAGTCGAATGGAGCTGCGCCACCCCCACCCCCAGAAGATGATGAGCGGGAGCAGTCGAATCCAGACCCAGATGCTCAGACGGTGGCTGAGTCTAATGGAGCTGTCGCTGAGCCTCCCGACCCCAAGCTTCAAGAGCAGTACATTCAGTTATTGTCTAATAGTCTGGATGAGCCAGATCTGACTTGGGATGAAGTGCAAGAACGTGTCAATCAAAACCCTGATCTTGCGTTTGACTATGATCAGCGGGTAGGCGTTCAAGCTCAGGAACAAGGGATTACCGACCCTGATGAAATCAGTAAACTGATTGCTAACTCTCCAGAACCCGATGGGGAGGACCGACCCAAGTCTGCTGATGTGGAGAAGCCTGAACCGGGATCGCGAGAAGATAGTCTTGAAGCTCGACGGATGATCAATGAAGACATCCTAGAGAAGATGAGTAAGTTTGTTGATCTTCAGAATTTGTCTATCAAGCTTAATGGCGATCAAGTGGTCGGCTTGGGGCGTGATGGGGCATATCTTGAGGATAAGACGAGCCTGACGACTGACCAAGCTCAAATCATTAGAGATGTTCTAGATAACCCCAAGGCTCATCCTGGAACTGAAATAACGATTAAAGTAGGTACAAGGATTGCTTTTCGGCTTAAGGATGGCGTTGTCCAACCAGACAAGTTTGGCATCGCTCAGAAATCTCAAGAATTGGATGCGAAGACTCCGAAAGCAACCAAAGAACAAATTGCAGCGCTAACTCCTGAGCAAAAGAAGTTGGTTGCTGACACGAAAAAGATGGGCCTTGATACCGCCAACCTGATTAATAAAATGGTTTACAAGACCCAGACCCATCGCCCCACAGCTCCCAAGTCTGAAGACCGTCAAGAGGCACTGTCTAGATAAACCGTATATTCCAATTAACTCAATTAACCCATTTAAGGAGACCCAATTATGGCTATTCCAGGATATAACGACCTTGGCTACCCCGTTCAGCCCCAGCCTGATATTCCGGTAACTCTCCAAGATCAGCGTACAGGCCAAAAGACCACCATTCCGATGTCGGCCAATGGTCCTATTCCTCAGCAAGGAACGGACTTCAACAATGGCCTTAATCAAGGTCGGGTGGTTAAAGGTCCGATGAACTCATAACTAATGTCCGACATCTAGATTAGATCCAAATATTCCATTCATCTCAGCCCTGATTTCCTGTCGGGGCTGTTTGATTGCGTTGAGCTAACCTTAACGTCCTCTCCCTAGATCCCTAGAGCGTTTACGATCAACCTTGATCATTTGTGGGGGCTGTTTTGCTCTGTTGAGCATCGTGGTAAAGCCTTGAGTATTCCCCCTAGCCCCTCGCACTTCACGGTATGGCCCTGTTAGATCCACGACTGCCTTCATGTATCGCTTCCGTGCCTTGTCACCCTTCAACTCCCGCATGGTGTCTGACTGTAGGATCACCCGATAACCATCCATCGCCTCACCTCGCTTGTGAGCCTCCAGGTAAATGGCAATGTCATTCTCACAGAATTTATTGAGTCTGTTGTATTCATAGCGGTAGTGGCTGCGCTTAGATTTAGATCCTGACTGTGCAGACTGCAACGCCTTCAAGAAAGCAGCGGCTCCCTTGTTGTGGATCAGGTCATCTAACCCCTTGCCATGCTGAGGGTTCCAGTCTGCCACTTTGATGACACACCCCTTTTCTTCCAGCAGTTCAATGGAGCGCACCATGTCTCGACGCACATTGAGGATAGAGCTGAGCTTGGTATCCGAGTCAAAGGCAAAGGTAATCTGTCTGCCTTTTGTGGCAAATACCTGGCCCGCCATTGAGAGTTCCCTGCGGGGTAAGGGTTGCCTTGACTTGTCATTCGCTCTGTAGAGAGCATTCACTCCCGGTAGGCCCACAGTGATGACCCCTTGGGACAGAGCCGCTAAGGTTTTCTTGTATCCCTCCGTGAACACAATGGGAAGGTTGTGCTTATGGACGATATGCCAAAAGCCCGTCTTCAGTTCTGCTGATGTGGGTTCAACGCCATGCTTCTGGTAAATCTGCTGGGCTAAATCATCAGGAATATGAGGGAGAAATAGACCTCGCTCACCCCCGGCTGGAGACTCGTACTTGATGGGTTCGCCATCACTGTCAATCCGAGGTTGAACGGCTTTGAACTGAATGAAAGACCCAAGAGGAGCTTCTTCCCCAGACTGCAATTGGGGTAGCGAGAGAGCATCCACACTGGACTTGCCATACCAGCCCCCCTGTTCTGCTAGTCGTTCATAGCCGCGTTCAGGAACCCGCTGCCATTGACCATCAATTTTGGTTAGACCATAGAGCATCTTCTTCATGTCGAAGGTCATTTCTTGGCCTGCCCCTAGGGAGAGAAATTTCTCCTCTAGCAGCATTTCGAGAATGATGTCTCCTTGAATGGTTTCGATGTTGGCTTTGACTAGATCAGGATGAATCGCTGATAGCTTCATCTCTTTCCAGGTGTGCTCATTGATGTCTGAAGGTTTGTCAACGCCTTCATAGTCCGGTTTCCAGAACACCTGATCATCAATGGTCTTCGGCTTGGGAGTGACGCTTATGCCCTTGTCCGTCAACTGTTGAGCGACTTCCTTAAGCTGTTCTGCGACTGGCCCATTCACCAGTGCATCAACTGAGCGCATCGACTTCACGGACTGGGCAAGCTGCCGCATAGCTGGGAAGGTCTTCAGACTTCTCTGAGAGCGCACCACCAGATCATTGAGTTCACCAATATGCTGAGTAATGGACTCATGTGCCCGCCACTCACTGACGGTATCGGCCAGTTCCTTAATTCTGGCAAAGGAGTGCTTGGGTTGCTTGGAGTTAAACGCTTCAATCTGTTGGGTTATGGCCTGAAGTTGAGGTTGAACTTGAGCTAAGGATTGACCCTGCTGGAGTTCGCTCACCACTTCAGCCAACTGCCCCATACCCTCAAACTGAATCTGCTGAGGTTCAGACAAGGTATTGATTTGAGTGGTCAGTGTAGCTAACTGCTCAACCAAACCACTCTCAGCTAAGGCTTGTTCTTCATTGAGGTCATGCACATCCTGAGCTAGGTTACCCATGTCAGGAAATTGAGGTCTGGTCAGACTCTCAACCAAGTCCTGCACTTCGCCAATGGCAGCGGTAACCTCCACCTCGTTTTGCCAATCTTGGACGGCATCAGCCAGCTCAGCCATTGCGGGGAATTTGACATCAATAGATTGAGTCGCTTCCAAGCCAGCTTGTAATCGGATGATTGCCCGGTCTAACCCTTCAGTACCTTGAGTTAAGACGTCCACCATCTCAGTCACGGCATCGGCCAGCTCCTGACCCGTTCGCCATTCTGTGACGGCATCGGCAATGCTCCTAATCCTTTGCTGGCTTAAGGTCTGATCAATAGTTTGATCAATCTGATTTATGGATTGGGAAATATAAGTAAGGTTCTGGGCGAGTGCTGTTTGTCCTTGCAGCTCCCTTGCAAGATCAACCAATTCGCCCAGACCCACAAAGGAATCAGGTTCTAGGCTTTGGTGCAAAGCATCAACCCGTTGAGCAAGACTCAGCAATTGAGACTCTAGTCCACTCTCAGCTAATGCTTGCTCTTGGGACCATGCCTTTACCTGTGTTGCTAGATCTAAGGAAGCTGACTGCCATTCGGTTGAGTAATTGTCAATGAATTGGGCAACCTGAGCTAGGCCCTGGCTGAGGTCTTGTTGTTTCCTTGCATTTGCAACAACCTCAGCCAGTTCTTCCAAACCTTCAAAGGAATTAGGTTCTAGACTTTGGCTGAGTGACTCTATATCCTTAGCAAGGGCTAGCAAGTGATTATCCAACCCGCTTGTTGATAGCTCATTCTCCTCAGACCATTGCATCACCCAATTAGCTAGGTCTGAGGTGGCTTGCTCCCATTTTTCTGAGCGACCGTCTTGGGTGGGGCGTGTCGAGGGAGCTTGTCCTTGACTTGCATAATCTCCTCTGCGGCTTCCAATACCTTGTCGCTCATCGTCATTTGCAAGACGCTCGAATCCTCGATCTTGGTACTCAGACTGTCCATCGCCTTGGCGAGTTGCTTGATACTCTCGCTCATATCCGAGGGCTTCTTGGCTGCCATTGCGTCCTTGAACTCCTGGATGAACAGGTTGAGAACGGCTTTGACCTCCATCGGGATAGTGTTGATCCGCTCCCTGACCTGGGACTTGAGTTCTCTGTTCTCGTCTAGGATGTGTTGGTTCTGAGCTTGGACTTCTTCGACTTGATTGGTCAGGATGGTGATCGCGTCCGTGAGCGGGGCTAATCGGTCTCGAAGCTCGTCCACGATCTGCTGTTGTTGTTCGTTGATGTCCATAGGTTTCCTCAATTAGATCTAAAGCACTTTCTTGAGCGTTGGATTTTTTAACCCGTTTCTTCAGCTTTTCCAGGTTTTCGGTATAGATGGTCAGTTCATGTTCTTGGCGGGAAATATCGACTAGGAACGGCTCTCTGCTGGAGGTGCGGTCATTGGTGGTGATGACAATCGTCCGTTTCTTGCTGCCACTCTGGGAGCGGTAGGAAGTCCATACCCGGTCATACTCCAAGGCCAAGGGTTGAGTGAGGGGCACATCATGGGAGACTCCCTTATGGTCCCTGACCGTCATATTCAAACTATCGAGGGCGGTGACCGTGAGCTGCTGACCGTTAATCCAGTTGTTTTCCCGGATAGTTGTCGTCCACCGCAGCTTATCCCCGACTGCCACATCAAATTCATGGGCACTGTAGACCTCCTTTTGCTTGTATTTAGCTGGATTGAATCGATAGAGCCGACCACCGAAGGAAGAGACTACCAGCTCATCCCCTTCGCGTTTCTCCACCTTGTAAAGCTGTCCTCGTTTGATGGATGACGTTTTAGACGTTTGCAGTAGGCGAACGTAATCCCCTTTGCGATACCAATCCACCCGTCGTTTTTGCTCAATACTCAGGTTTCTGGATTTGAGCTGAACAATTTTGCTGGATTCCCCGAGTCGCCCAAGTTTCTTCTCCCCCCTGCGAATGGCCTTTTCAGCCGCGAGTCGTTCCTTGTTGGTCCCAGCAATAATCAGGGTTTGGTCTTGTTCGTTGGGAGAGAGGGCAAGGAACTGAGCTGCTGCGGCTTGGGTCATCTCAGTCTTATCGTCTGCTTCAATCACATACCCCTTGGCATTGAGGAGGTCCAGTGCTTTGAGTCCTTGACCTCTGGCGATGAGTTCAACGGCTTGCTTTTGGACATCAACCTTCTGCCTGACAATCTCCTCAATCCGGTGAGTGGTCGCTCCATTGTGCTGCATGAACTTGAAGGGATTGCCCGCTTCAATCGCAGAGTTCTGGCCCGCATCCCCTACAAAGATGACTTGTGCCCCAATGGGTTCTGCCTTCTCCAAAATCACCTTCATCTGTCGTCGGCTCATCATGCCCGCTTCATCAACCAGCCAAACTTGGTTGGGGGCATCATCAACTTGATGCAGAACCAGATGCTCAACAGTGTTGGTGGCAATGCCTAGCTCATCCTGAAGTTTCTTCGCTGCTGGAATCGTCGGACTGAATCCCTTAATCGTCAGACCAGACCCATTCAGTAAAGTCTTCAGTACCCCCAAGGTGCGAGACTTGCCCACTCCTGGAAAGCCCTGCCAGATTTGGTAGCGGTCAGTACTAGTGAGGGTGTTGAGAACTGCCTTGGCCTGGTCTTCATTCAGTTCAACTGCAATCCCTAAGAGTGAGGGATTAGCAACCATTGGTTGAGCTTGATCTTGGCCTGCCATCCAGCGCTGATGGATCTGGGCTTCTTCTTCAACGGCAGTGACGGTGGTGAATCCCCGATCGACGGGTATCAGCTCTTTGCTTTGGCTAATGGCCTCATCAACCTGTTCCATCGCCATGCCCTGACGTTTGAGGGTCTTGAAGACATAGGCATAGATGTCATCCTTCTCAAAGATTGAGGACCATTCAGCGTAATGACGGATGGCACTTTCAACTTCCATCCTGGCTTTATCAGGAGTGGGTAAAACCGCCAAAGGTTCAGCGAGTAGCGGATGCCCCACCCCTTGAGAATGAGCCTCGTCTCGCCAATGGTCTTGAATAATCTCCAGCTTTTTACCGACACCCCGCTTCGCCTTGCGAGTGGTGAGTACTTTCTTCTTCTTGTTCTCAGGAGTAACTTCAAGCCCCTCTTTCTGGACAGCTTTGACGATGGCCCGATGGCGCTTGCTGAAGACTTCGACATCAGAACGTTTGTAGCCCTCTAGCTCAAATCCATGCTTAGTTTCATAGATGCGATACCCCAGCCGTTGGACCTTCTCTGCTAGCTTTTGGCGGTAGAAGCTGCCCACCCACTTAGCCTGAGCCAGCTTTTCATGAGAGAGGGAGCGCCACTGACCATCTGGCCCCTGTGTCCCATTCATGATCAGCATGTGGGTGTGGAGCTGCATGTCTCCATCGCGGGAAGTGTGATGAGGCATCAACGCCGCAATCATGTTGCCCGTATTGACGACAGAGCGTACTCCATTTACTTGAATCCGGGTCTGGGCATACTCGCGCTCAAGCAACTCAAAGGTTTCGAGGACTGCCTCCATGTGGGCATCAAAGAGTCGCTTATCCCCCTCCAAGTGCAGTGCCATCGACACGCTCTTGGGAGCAGACAGCACCAGGTCATGAGCAAGGCGTTCATCGTCTTCTTCGTTGGGTCTCTTGCCCCGAATTCGTTGAGCGGTTCCAGGAATGCCCCCTCTACTGAGGGATTTCAAGTCTTCGCGTTTGGTGTAGTGACCTAGTTTCTGGACTACATCATTCGAGCTGACCCAAACAGCCGTGGTCATGAGGTCGATGTCAGTGATGACATCGGATTCACTGTAATAGCGCTCTGGAGCATCAACGAGAGATTCGTCTTCCTCGTAATACTCAATCAAAGCGCTGGTAATGGTCCGCATTGTCTTCATGACATCGGCCTTTGTCTTAGCTACCCAGATGCTTTAGAAAAGCTTCAACTGCTTTCTGATATGCCTTACGGAACTTTAGGTTTTTCTCGAAGTGGGGTGATACGGAGATGTCTTGAGACAGATTGGGCCAGTTCACTGTATTGAGAGCCTTAAAGTCCTCCTGCTTGATATAGGGACCGAGCTTCAGGTGTTCAGCACCAGCTCCAACCCAGACCACTGTGTTCATACGGTCGATATCAGAGTCAGCCTCATCGACTGGATCATTAGCTTGGGAACGAACGAAACCTTGAGTGACTTGTTGCCAAAGTCTGGACAAGAAGGTTTTAAGCATGGGAATACCTGCTGTGAAATTTTTAAAAAGCGATTCCATCGACCACAAACGTGATCGTTCTCGTAAAAACTACAAAGATGCTACTGAGTGCTACAGAGCGGAGTTACAAAACAACTACGGTTGTACTACGTGATGTTACTAAAATACTTCGGTGATACTACGAAAAAACGGTTTTTGCCCGATTCTTGGAAATTCCGTTCCGGTGCCTCGGAGTGGTGATGGGTGTGGGAGCCTCAGCGACCCTCCAGAACCTCTTGAATCTGCCCTCAAAGTAGCACTACTCCAGGGATTCTTGCAAATCCCTTTTCCCTGTGCGAATCCATGCGAATTCATGCGGGATTGTGCGGGATTATGCGGGGTTTCCCTTTGGATTTCCTTCAAAAATCACATGGATTTAAAAAAACCGTATATCCCAATTAGACGGATTCAAGGTGACTGACAAAAATGAATCGAAAACGAATCAAGGATGAGCAAAACCATCCGAACACTGATGGGTTTGCTCACATTCCGATAGGCCACAAGGACATTTATGTTATCGAGGTGAATCGTCATGAAGAGAAATAGAGCGAAGTTTTGTTTTGACCTGGGTGCCTCTGGGACAAAAGGATGGGTTCAAGTGATTGGACCTGGCAAGGCCGGGATTGAGGAAACCATCTTCCAGGTGTCCAGGGCTAGAAGGGTAACGGATGCTTACTACGAGAACCTTCATTTGGAAAACAATAAGCAAGGGTCGCACTTGTCTTTTGGTAACCATTGCTGGGTGGTGGGTTCTTATGCTGAGGACTCGGTATTGAAGACCAAGCCCAATCAGATCAAGAACCATCATGCGATTGCCAAGATTCTGAGTGTGGTGGGGTATTACGTCCGGCAGTATGGGTCGGGGTTGGAGGTTGAGATAGACTTGCTGCTGCCGTCTGATGAGAAGGCGTACTTTAGAGCTGCTGAAGAATTAATCTTCAAGCATCTGCGGCAATTCAACTATGGAATAGAGAGTTTAGCTTGCACTCCGATTCGGGTCGATGTCCACCCAGAGGGAGCGGGGATTGCCAGTTATGCGTCGGTATTCCCCTGTTCAATTCTGATGTTCGGCCATCGGGATATCACGAGCATTAGCCTCAAGTCACCCGGTACGGACATCACTAGCAATGCGTTTACTTGGGGAGGGTGGGGAACGATGCGTCTGTTGCAGAACTTCCCTCATGCCTTTAGTAATGAGCTGACGGGGGCAGAGCTTCTTTTTTCAGAAGCGCGAGCATGGGGCAAGGGTGGTTTGACTCAGCACCTCATGAAGATGATGAGTGAGAAGGAGTGCAAGGCCAAGATCCGGGCATTGGAGGAAGCCAGGGATCTGATCTGGGGAGAGTTAGCAGACCAGCTCTCAATAGACACCGACTTTATGAACTCGCGCAAGATCTACATTGCCGGGGGTGGTGCGGTGTTCTGGTTTAATTATTTGCCCCAGCTATGTCCGGGTAAGGCCGACATCTTGGATAGCGTCCGCAAGGAAGTTAGAGCAACAGCGGGCAAGGGACTCACTAAGGATTTGCAACTGCGCCTAATTGACTCCTATTTAGTGTGGCGGCAATCGGCCAAGCCCGTTTTGAAGTTACAGAATCCACCCACAAGGGAGGCCACCCATGTCTAAGAAAAAAACGTTTCGATTCATCGTCAATACCGAGTGGTCGATGCAGACCGACCGCGCTCAAGTGTTCTCTAGGGTCTATGACCATTACGGCAAGAGAGACTTCCAGGACAGGTGCTTTAGTACGTTATATGCAGCATTTAAGCCGTTGAGCATGGCTTTGGATGGTGGCTTTCAAGCTGAGGTGCAGCGGGAAATCAGGGCTACCAGGGACAAGCTTGAGATTCTTTTGGAGTTAGCGAATGAGCTTGCTGTTCCTTCGCCTGAAGTGAATGCTGAGCCTGCTGCCATCCCTCAGCAACTCTTAGTAGATTCATCAGGAGAAGCAGAGCAACGACTCGAAGAAAATTCAACAGTATATTCCCAGCAAGAGAATGACTCACTTTCGTTAATGGAGATTTTTAACAGTGACTAATCTAATCAAAGAACTCAATATTGATAACAAGAAGCTCCCCCATCTGCTAGCAGCTTGTGGGATGTCGGAAGACCTCCATGATTTGGACGCTCTCAAAGCGGTGATGACCATGCGCGAGTCTGGGGAGGTGAGCAGTAACCGCCAGGGCTACTGCTTGTACTTGGCCCAGCAACATGGAGTGAATGCTGAGGAAATCCACAAGGCGATTGAGCCGACGAAGATCAAGACCTCGGACAAAGACTACCTACCGCTTTACATCAATGTCTGCATCAGAGTGGCCGGGGGGGAGACTGCGGTCCAGGCTGTCGAGTCAGAGCTTTCTCAATCCCAGCCTATGGAGCAGGGGATAGATGCTATCCCCCTAGAGATCCGAGAGCTGTTAGATGAGAAAATGACTGCTACCGTCAAGGCAACGGTCTTAAGCTCGTTTCAGAAGCTTGAAGGACTTCAGGGGCAAGTGGAGAGCTATGTCGATCTTAAGATCAAGTCTTCGATGGACCACATTATGGAAGACCCTGATGTTAAAGCTGCTGCTGCACGATTGATTGAGGGTACAACGCCGGAAAAGTCGCACACCTTAGAAGCAAGCTTGGTGGAATAAATGGCACGGTAGTCCAAGATATGGTGTTTCACTACATCACAGCGCTGGCTCTACAAATGGAGTCAGCGCAAAAGGTTCGTGAACATAAATTGGTAAACGACCGCCAAGAACATGCACTTCTCAACGAGAAGCAGCTAAGAAACCAGGATTACCACGACCGGGTCTGGGGCCAGTGGCAACGGATCATCACCGTGTTTGTCCTGGGGGCAACGTTGCTGGGTGGTCCTGTGGGGTATTGGTTTGGGCAGCAGTCGGGCAACGATGTTCAGGGGGTGGCTGAGAGGCTGTTCTAAATTGATTTTGATCTTTTGGACAATCTGCCTATACCTCTAACAGGAAATTTATTGATATGGGAGTCACTCAAAATGAACCCTTTGTTTTTAGTTATCTGGTTTATGGCTGGTATAGGATTAGTTTCCCTGAATATCCATTTAATTCGAGTTGGAGAAATGAATTGGGAAGGTGATATTAACGTCAGCCGTGAAAAACACCCGTTATTCCTGATCTGTGTTGGATGGCTCGTCATGACCAGTATAGGTTTTTTGCTGTCTCACCCGATAACTCGTTTGTTTGTCCTAGGGGTGGTTATTGTGTATTTATGGTGGCATCAGTCCCACTAAGACTTTCTAGAGGTCCCCGTTAATTGAGTTGTAATAGCCCTTGGTCACTATATTTGTTGACCAAGGGCTATTTTGCATTTCAGCTAATCCCTCACCAGTTCATATTGCGATGCTCTTCGACCGGACTTCAGCCATCGCAAGTTCAATCCAAAGTGATACGATCTGCGATCGCAACTCCAATACCATCCCCGAATCTTGATCGAGGTGAACCTCACTAGTTACAGTCTGTGCTTACAATTGTCCCTGATGTACCCCAGAAGATTCTAAGGAGTAATGACCGTGGCGACGTTGAGGCAAGAAATCACTGAAATCATCACTCAGAATTCTCCAGAAAGAGCAGCTCTGGAAATTCTCGCCATGCTTGAAGATAGAGGGCTTTCTCTTATTAGCGATGGTTGGCTAGATGATGATATGGATTTCATTGCTCAGATTGAGCAGCTTGTGAAGGATAGGGCATATTCCAGATTTGGGGATATGCCAGTCGGCACATTCTTTATTGAGGGTGGCTTTAGGCGCAAGGTTAGTGATACGGAAGCCCGGACAGTTGATTTCCACAATCCAGAAATGTTTACTGACGATGGCCCCACTCCAATTGACCCAGATTTAAGGGTATTCCTGGCTCGTGGATTGAACTGATTCCCGCTGGTGTGAGTTTTGATAGTCTCCGATCAGCTTTCATTTACGTCCTACCGCTACTAGAAACGCTATTAACCCCAGTAGAGATAGTAACAGTACATAACTAAAAGGATTGACGTGCCCAAATTCAATGTTTGTAGAAGAGAGAAGAACAAAAAAATTCTTTGAACCTAAAACAAGACAATTTGACATGATTAATTTCCTTGAGGGGGTTGAAATTTTAGGATGCTAGAGTAACATTTTATCCATTCCTTCTTAATCCCCACAACCTTTACTCTGCAATATCTTCACCCTCGCATCGACCCTC
This sequence comes from Acaryochloris sp. 'Moss Beach', assembly GCF_021497025.1. Lineage (NCBI taxonomy): Bacteria > Bacillati > Cyanobacteriota > Cyanophyceae > Acaryochloridales > Acaryochloridaceae > Acaryochloris > Acaryochloris sp. 'Moss Beach'. The sequence continues at coordinate 118,117 of NZ_CP071720.1, read as the reverse complement.
AAAAAATTTAAACAGTATATTCCCATCAAGAGTTCCAACTTTTGAAATTAAGGAGCAAGGAATATGCTTACCCAAGACCGCCCCACCCAGCCCAAACCAGAATTGTGGGTTCAGTCTCCATCCTCTAATCAACTTCTTCTCAAACGCCTCATCCTCATTAAGGCTATCGTCACCCCTCTCTGGAAAGACGAAGCACGGCAACAGCTCCAATCGCAAGCTGACCAACTGGATGAACAACTAGGCCAACTGGATGCCCAAGTTCAACAAATGGTTGGGGAGCTGAGCCAGCATACTGTCCAAATCCATCCAGAGGGCAGCTCCATAGCTCAGACCCAAGCCCAGATCCAAAGTATCCAGACCCAGGCCAATGAGCGTAAGGGTGAACTGCTGGAGCAGAAGACTCAGGTCTTGCAACAACTAGAGCAGATCGAAACCTTGAAGTTGGGCCAGGAAGTTGACCAAGGCCAGGTCGATAACTTCTTTTATGCCAAGCAAGGCGACCATCTGATTCGCAAGATGCAGGTTGAGGTTGTGATCCGCGATGGCGTGATTGAAGAGATCCGGGGGGAGCTGTAATTCCTGCCTGCCTATTTCAAGGGAGGGTGGCATATTATTCTGCCCCTTCCCAACTCACCAATTGGGGTGGTGGCATATTACTTTGTCACCCACTCCACCAAAACTCAGGAGAAGACATATGTTAACTGAATTGGGGACAAGGACCGTCCCCAGGCAACCCAGGATTTTAGAAGAGTTGGGTTCCACGCTCAAGTTTGTTCTAGGTGGGATATCCGTGAGCTGTGTCGTATTTGGCCTGTTAACGGTTTCGCCCTATCTGATTGATAGCAAATGCTCTCGGTTTTGGTATGTGCCTGTAACCCTTGCAGAGTGCTTGCCAGAGTCTGAGGTCAAATCCACGACCTGGGAGGCAAGTATCCCCACACCAGTGGGAGATTTCTATTTGGCAAAAGGAGAACCCATTGCCCAGGTATTTCCTCAGCTTTTTTCCTTGTGGCTTTTGTCTTTTCCTACGGTGGTAGCCACTCATGCTCTGGGACGTTTCGCTTTTGTGAAGCTGGCATTGACTGCCGCTCAATCGCATAAATCACAGGGGAACAAGCAAGAGGCAGTCGAGTTGGTGCAGGGTGATACGGATATGCAATGGCCAGAGTGAATTACTTGGTATTGGGGTTTGCGATGGTCAAAGACCGACCCTAACTCATCGCAAACCCAATACCTCTCCCAGACTTCACACCTAACCACAATAAAAACGACCCCCCAGCTCTTCCAGTCCAAGAGGTCGCTAGATCGAATCATTCCAATTATATCGAGGTCACCCCAATGGAACGAACCGCCTTCTTCGGCTTCTTCGAGCAAGCCTGGATCGACCACCAGACCGACTACGGACATCACCTAGACCCATGATCAGGACTGCCATCAGACCAGATCTTATACCAAGCTGTGCCTGAAGGTGTAACTCTCAAACTCGTGAAACCCAATACTGAGTTGGCTTAGCAAATAATTAGAATTACACTCTTAGGTGCTAATTGGTATTAGACCGGGTTTCGTCCTGGTTGGCTGAGTTCAATCCGCTGCTTCCACCTGAATCGCAGGTAGCTGAGAGTATCCGGGTGGGTATTGTCCAGCGATTTTATGGGTGAAGTCAAAGTGTTTCATTTTTCAACTAGTTTGAGGACATAATCATGTCAAAAATTACTACTGAACCAACAGCACCTCCAACAGCCTGTCTATCCATTATTCTTACGTTGTCCGAAGCATCGCAGTATCTGGGTGTTGGGATAGAAGTGATTCTGCAAGGGTTGGGCCAAGGCGGTCTGAGGGCGAGGCGAGAGGATGGCCAGTGGCGATTTGCCCGCTCGGATCTGAACAACTGGTTTTACCTCAAGTTTGAGCGAGATGGAGTTATCCCCATTCACCCAGAGCTATTCAATGATCTACCTCTGACTCAAGACTACGTGTTGCAAAAATATGAAGCAGGGGAGCGGTATTTCGCAGATCTGACGTTCTCAAAGCTGAGTTTTCCAAGGATGCGATTGGTTGATATTGATTTTTCTGGTTCATGGCTGGGGCCAGTCAACTTTGCAGGAGCGGATCTAACCGGGGCTGATTTTACGGGAGCCTTTTTACAAGGTGCGAATTTCCAGGATGCGAACCTCAACGATGTCAGTTTTGAGTCGGCGGATCTATCTGAGGCTAATCTGAGAAGCGCAAACCTCAAAGATGCATACCTGATCGGGGCTATGTTTGATGGTGCCAATTTGATGGGAGTCCAGGTAGAGAACACCGAGATATGGCGAGATGTTCGAGTGTCGAGAGCAAATTAGGTATAAATCGAAATTGAAATTAATATGAGAGCTGAAAAGTAGGGGGAACAGTTCTCATGGAATCAGCATTATTTACATGTCGAGATGGTAGTTTCCGAGTGGATGCAGCCGATTTACTAAACATAGTCTTAGATCAAAGTAACAAGTGGACGGCAGATGATATTCGGAGAGAATTCTACTTTACATGCCTTGCTTGTAGAGTAGAAATGATTCCATGTGCTATCGGTACAAACTATAAAAGGGTTCCATATTTTAGGAAGCCTAAAAAAACTCCTCATGAGTTGGGTTGTGACATCAGTGGGTATGAAAAGCTCCTGAACAGAAAGGTGAGAAAGAGAGTATCTACACCTGATGGTTTTCCAGTTCCCTATCCTAGTAAATTAGTTTTCGTAGAGGAAATGGACTCTAGCAGTGAAGTTGCTTATTCAAAACCTAGAAGTTATCGACCAGAACACAACTATACAGCTACATTGATTCGAACGTTAGTTAAACACTTTATAGCGTTTCCTGATCCAGTAGATAGAAATTTGCCTTTGACAGTACCAGTGATTGGACAATCCACTTATGGAGAAATATTTCAGAGAATTCAATATTTAAAAGGGTATAATTTTCAGGACTTAAGGATTTATTATGGACAACTGATGTGCGAGTATGTGCAAATTACAGATACAGAGATTTTTTTTGCCGATTAAAACAAATATGTATGCCAATAATCAACCTATAGATATTTTTCTTGAGATAGATATCTCATCTTTATCCAATGCTCATGTTGGGGTTATTGTGAACGATATACAAACCTGTGAGGAAGAGTATAAAAAGAAGAAATTGAAGGGCAAAGAAGATTTTGAGCCTTGGCTATTTTTTCTTTGGAAAAAGAGATAATAGTAATATATTCAGATTTAAATTAGTAGAAGATAACTATAGAATGCTTTGTTGTATCACAACAAATTTACTAGCTGAAGAAGCCCTTAGTAATGTTTCTACTCCGATGGCACTAGATGTTATAGCGCAGGTGGGTGCTATACAAACTATCCCAGGAGAATCTGAGTTTGATCAACTGCAATTAGATACAGTACTAGAAAATAGCCCAACTGAGGAGTCTGAAAGCTTCTCAGAAGTTATTCATGATAACGAACCGATTGACGATTTGGATAAACGACTGAAAGAGCACCGACGTAGTAGGGCGAAGACTTTCCGTAAGGTCTCAAGCTTGTTTAATAGAATCTTTGGTGAATAAGTTTATCTTTGTTAAGTTAACCATCTCACCAACCCATCCCTCCACCCACAAACCCCACACTCCCAGGTATCCCTCGGTGGTATAGTCTCCCGGATCGGCCTCTCACAGTTAGGGCATCGTCCCGAGAAAACCGGATGCCAGTCCAGCAGATTCAGCCTCTGCTCGTTCGTCAGATGATTTGAGGGTGGGGCGATGGGGGTGCCGTTGTAGAAGGCTTTTGTGGGAGTCATGACTTTATCTGTTTCTTTTGTGGTCGCAAGAATCCCAAACTTCGGCCATCACTCGCACGGCTGCTTCTAGGGGTAGACGCTCCAATGTCTTTCTATGATGAAAGTTTAGGCTGATTGCTAGCTGCATCTTCAAGGCGGCAATTTCTGGAGATATATCTGATGTCTGGCTAGTGAAATTCGTCATATAAACCAACTAATGCGTCTAGGGGAATTATTCCCTTCTTGAATGATTTTCATGTCTTGCCCCCGAATTTCCCCAAATTTGATTGATATGTTCTTAGTGGGGATTTCCTCAGAGTCCCTTTTCTCTATGATGTGGAACTTCTTAACTTTATACCCCCTGGCTGTGCTGTGCTATTGGGGGTTTTTTGCTGCCCTTGTTCTTGGCGAGGACTAGGCAGTTTTGGCCTTTGTAGCTTGGTCACTATTTTTCTGTAATTTCTTCATGGCTTTGTTGATGATTTGTCGAATCCGTTCCCGGCTGACGCCAAGCTGTTGACCAATCTCATTCATTGTCTTGGGTTCGCCATCTTCTAATCCATACCGTTGGCTGACAATAAACTGCTCGCGTTCATCTAGATGCACCATTAATCGAGAGAGTTCATCATTCATCTGTAGTGACTCTATGTAGGGTGCTGGACCATTTTTTTCTTGGATTAAGTCAATGAGTGAATCTTTTTGTTGTTCCCCCACGAGCTTATCGAGAGACGCTACTTTTTGGAACAGTTGTAGCGTTTGCCTTATCACCTCTGGCTTGAGGTCCATCGTCTTTGATAATTCAGCAAGTGTAGGTTCACGTCCGAGCTGTTGGGTTAGTTTCTGGTGGTGTTTTCTAATCTTGTTGGCAACATTCCAGTGATGGTCAGGTAAGTAGATGGGGCGAGATTTAAGTTTGATCGCGCGGGTAACCCCTTGCAAAATCCACCAATAAGCATAGGTACTGAAGCGACAGCCCTGAGCCAGGTCAAATTTTTCTACTGCTCTACTCAATCCAATGCTGCCTTCCTGGATCAAGTCCATCAGGGGTAAACCTCGATTCTGATGTTTTTTGGCAATAGAGACAACCAAGCGTAGGTTGCACTCGATCATCCTTTGCTTAGCTCGGAGGCTTCCCGCTTTAGCTTGTCTGGCAAGCTCAATTTCTTCTTCATGGGATAAGAGGGGATAACGGCCCATTTTCTGGAGGTATAAATGAAGACTGTCATTGTTTGTAGCCATCATTGAACCTTGCAAACATCATGGGTAGAGGAATACACCGAAATACTATCAATGGGGCCAGAATTTTTTATTTCTTAAGAAAATCGAAGAATGATTGACAAGTTTCTCAGAGTTCGGGAGTATTGCTGAAAATAGTTCAGTAGTCTAACTCAGGCTATTCTGCTACTCATTTCAGACCATAGAAACATCCAATAGCTCAATTCTCAACTGTTTCCTTTGATCGATGAGTTCTCCATCCCAACAACAGTTTATTCAGTACCTGCAAACTGAGCTAGAGATTTCAGAAGAAGCGATTGACCTAGCCTTGCGTCGTCAAGAGCCATCTCGGGGTCCGTTGCATATGGTCCTATGGCAGCATGGATTGATCGACCTTGACCAACTTTGGAAAGCTTTTGAGTGGCAAGTGAATGAGAAAGTAGCTATTGCGAATAGACTATAGCCCCAATAAAAAAGCTGATGGGTCAAAGGATTACCCGCCAGCCTGGTTGATAGGATTAGAGTGATTGATTAGACATAATTTTAGTTTATCAGCCGTTGACCTTCTCCTTGAAGACCTTGCCCGCACTAAAAGCAGGCACCCTCGTTGCTGGGATTTTGAGCTTTTTCCCTGTCTGTGGATTGCGCCCGTCTCTGGCCTTGCGGTCCCTGGCCTCAAAGCTGCCGAAGCCCACCAGAATGACCTTTTCGTCAGAGCTGACAGTCTCGATGATGATGTCTGTTAGTGCCGTGAGGATGGTATCGGCCTGCTTCTTGGTCAGCCCAGTATTTTCAGCAATCTCGTCTACTAACTCGCCTTTGTTCATGGTCTTGCCTCAAAGTGCTTATGAGCATTGTATAGCAGGGATTGTAGGATTTATTTGGGAACCTGGCAATATCAATGGGCCATAGACGTATGTTGGAAATAACTCCCTCTGTTTTTGCCATGTAGTGTAGTTACAAAGTCTTTTACGACTCCCCCGTACAAGACAATATAGGGGCGTCTTTTGTATCAACGATTAATCCTCTTCAGTCTTGAGTTTCAAATGAATATGCTTACGCCCCAGAGCGATTTCAAATTCATCTCCTGGTTGCAGTTCCATTCTTTTGGTGTAGGCACTTCCGACCAATAGATTGCCGTTGGATTGTACGCTGATGCGAAAGGTGGGGTTACGTCCTCCATGCTTCTTTTTTCTGTCACCTTGTGCATCCAGGTCCATTCCTTCTGCGTCCAAGACTGCATTGAGGAAGGCCATCACATTGATGCGTTCAGTGCCACTTTTAGCAATTTTGTAGTACCCACAGACTTTGGCTTTTTCTTCACGAGTCAAGTCGTTTAGGGTTTTAACTTTAGTCAATAGAGCTTGACCTGTTAAAGGCTGGCTTTGTTTTTTAGTTTTCTTTGGCATCATTAAACCTCATATCTACTGTCCCCCAATTGGATAAGCAAAATAATTGCTATTGAGTGTAGGACGAAATCTAGTGATTGAGTCAATTTCGTAGATATATTGTTCACACTAAGCTTGAGGCATTGTGAAGGTGAGAACGGGCATGGAAAAGCAAAGAGATTCAGGTGAAGTGGTTGGATTAGATGAGATATCTCGCCTAAGAATGCAACTTGCGATCAGCCTCAAATTCCACCATTATGAAGCTCTTCAGAAGCTCCCACTAGAAACTGCAGTTAGGGCTATGGCAGAAGCATGGAAAGCTTGCTATCCAGAAAGTTTACCGCCTTATTGCAGTAGTACTTCTACGGCTATTATTCCTAATGATCAAGTTGCCAAGTCTATCCGAGAAAGCAAATACTTCTCAGGTGATTAGAAATAAACTATCGCTACTCTGAGTAAGGTAGAGTGCCCTGTGGCGGGACCTCACGACACCTTAGATAATGCCTTGGTTTTGACCGTAGACCATGAGCTTTGCCCTTGGGCAGTATCCTGCTCCTGCTTGTAGAAGTCAAATTCCAGTGGTGAACCAAGAATTTTCCCTTCAACTGAAAGTCTGTACCATCTATTAGAAATACGATGCTGAACCAATGAGGCATTGGACATCCCGCATCTGGAAGTCTCTGCTGGCTTATCGGTTAGGGGTATGCCTCTAATGAGATCATGGGTGCTGGGCATCTTGGATATCTCCCCAGTTCTACATCTGGGTATATGCTAACAATCCTGTTTAAGAATATCTCAGAGAAGTTCTACCTGGGTTTGGCTATGGCTGGCTTGTCATCTGCCCCTAAATACTGATGCCATAATTGAGCCAAACGTTTGGCTTCATCTAGCTTTTCTGGTCGGATTGAAAGCATTCGCCTTGGTCTACCTCTGCCAGGTGTCTTGTTCCAATAGGACTGAATCATTCCTTCATCCATCAGAAATTTGAGAGCAGCGTATAGGACGGTATCTGACATCTGATAAGGCGGATGTTCAGTATTGAGGTGACGCATTAAGGCTGAACCGTAGGAGTCGCCATTGTCAGCCAGAATGGACAGAATGTAGCAGACCGCTACTTCCTTCCCCAAGTAATTAGGGGGAGGACTTTGAAAATAATGATAGATATCCTGAAAATTCATTTTAATCCCCCTTGAGTGTAAAGACTTAAAAGATTCAGTAATGTAAGCCGTAAATGATCTGGAATATCAGTAGACCAAAATTTCAAGCTAAGGGCATCCATCTGTGAAACGATTGACACCCGGCTCTCCCTTAGACAGAATTCGAGAGTAAAGCTACAGTTACTCTCCCCAATAAGTCAGTTTCTCCGACTGCATCGTCTCCATGTTGCCGATAAGTTGAGCCTCTCCAGTGCAGTCTGGATGGGGTATCCAAAGCTCATACGTGGAGTTTTTTGTCATCACATAAACCCGACCGTCTTTGGCGAGATAGTCTTGAACGGGCGAAGTTGTTATCCCTTTGCCGTTTGGGTACTTAGGGTGATTGTAGATTTGCCCATGTATTACAACCTTGCTACCGACATCAATACAAAGCCAAGACTCGATGATGGCAGTGCAAGTTGAAGATTCCTTAGGAGTCGCTAAGGTAGATTGATAGTTCTGTAAATAGCAGTCAATAATTTCATCCACTTTCATGTAAAAGTCCCCCCGTGTAATACCTAAATGATAGACAATATCAATAAATTTATAGACAAAACGATATTCACATTATATATTCGCACCAAATTTAATCGATGCCTACTCATTAGAAAGACTGAAAGCACTGTAAATAGGAGATTTCAAGTTGTGTTGCAAGCAGGTTCATATGGAAACTTCTCGCTAAGCAGCATTATTCTATTGAGAGCAGTTATTTATAAAAGTAGGCACATGATTCTGGTTGTTGCACGAGTAGATTGAGTGAGTTTTTCTCAGCGATCTCGTGTGCACTCGAAAGTGTCCAGTTGGTCTAGTCCGCTTGCCTTTCAGGTCGATTTTCAAAGTATGGCAGGCACTAGTATGAGAACAGGTTTTCAGTCGGGGTTAGTCGGTATAACTTTTGTATAAAAATTACTTTTGAGTCAACCAGAATGTGGCATTAGCCCTTGTACTCATTACCCTAACTCTCAGCTATTGCTTTCAGAGAGAACATCATTACAACTACTTGGCGTTCGCGTAATAAATTAGCGAAACAAATCATCGCCTAAATTCACCTGAAATCCTTTCTAGTAAGTGAATACAGCAATAGCCCTGTTTGTCTAAGGCTATTTCTTCCCTCCAAATATTGCATCAAATTGTTCGATTTATGAGTCCAATCGGACAAGAGATACTTTTTTGGCAGGAGAGATCTAGAGACTGTAACGGTTACTCAGAAAAGATTACAAGCTTTTTGAATGACAAAATCTTTTGAATTGTTATAACGCGAACGTCAAGAACTAAGGCAAAGTACTAAGATCCACAACCATAGTGAATTTGTCTCTGATTGGAAACTGCTGAATTACAGTGAAGTTCAGGAAAAGTACTTATTTAATTGCGTACCGTTTGAGAATGTCATTATTATCACCAGATATAGTTAAGTGACGGCTCAACATCGTTGTTCACAACCAGAGTCTCTACTAAATCTTTGCTAGCAACTTTGCTAACGCATGTGGGATAATCACAAGTCCTCTCCCACACCTTCACCTATGAACTTCCTTGTCCTGGGCTGCCTTGGGAGTGAACTTTGGAGTGTCTAGAGTCTTTACTGTGGCTGGTTGGGGTGGGGGCGATTGTCTTTTAGGTATTTTTATTTGCAGTCTTATCCTGATACCAAATCGGTAATCTTCACCAAAAAGTCAAACCAACTCATCCAACTACCCACACTCCCAGTGAACCTGTGGTGGCTTTGTCTCCCTGATGGCCACTCAAAGCGAGGATGGCGGCCTGATCTTATTCTGAAAAGGCTAGCTGGCGGGAAGTTCATTTTTTTGCATGAATTCTCGACGATCTACAAAAATATCGAAAACATGGTCCATTTTGGTCAAAGCAAAGAGGGTTCTAACCTGCTCGTTCAGTGAACATAAAGAGAGGGTGCCGCCTTTCTCTTGCACTAGTTTAAGGGTTGCCACTAATGCACCTATTGCGGAACTATTCATAAAGGTGACATCTCGCAAGTCTACAAGAATCGTTTTCACACCATCAGCCATTGCATTGCTGATTTCATGGCGTAACTGGTTGGCACTACTATCGTCCATGAATTCAGTGGGTTGGATAACTTTATAGTTCATTTTTTAGAACTCCTAATTCAGTTCTTTTTTTGATGAGTCAGGTGAGAGCGAAGGCACTAGATGAAAAAGCAGCTAATAAACCAAAAAGTACTTATTGCGCATAAAGAGTTCTTGATTCTGAAAGCGAGAGAGTACTTTTAGCACAACTGAAAGACAAATGAACCAATAAGAGCGCTATCAAGCTCAAGAAATTCCCCAGATTCGATGTATCTGTTTGGAACGGGGCTTCCTCAGAGCCTCCCTGATCTATGACCTAAAACTTCTTAACTGAATGCCCCTTGGAGATGCTGTGTTGTAGAGGTGCTTGCTATCTTGTGCCCTGGTAAGGGGCATGGGCAATAAAAACTGACAGTGTGTTATGGGTGTCTGCCAGTTGCTGTTATGGGTAATGTGTCCAGCGAAACCGCAACACACTACCCAGTCTAACAATCCTTCTATTGCCTTGGATGACTTTCTCAAGCCCCTCTCCCGTCTGTCCCGATACTCGGTTTTGTTGTTTGCAATCTCGGATTGGATGCCTGCTATTGATGCTCAAGCTATCCTCATATTCTATTGCTAGTTTTTGGATTAGGACTGAACGGAATATCCTGGCCCTCCTATGATGCTCTACCTTAGGGGGGCTTTTCACCCTAAGCAATGACAGACTTTTTCAAAGTGTTGATCATGAGATTTTGGAGAGGATGATAATCAGACAAGAACTTTGGAAGACAACTATTAAGGGCTGACAGTGCTATATAGGGGGGATGATGCTACGTTTCATTCGCTATGTTTTTGTAAGCAACAAATTCAGGCTAGCTTTTATCGGCCTAGCGTTCACTGCTGCAACGCTAACCATCACTATAACGAGGCAGATAGGATTGGCGACAGAAAGCAACAAAGATGCCCTTTTGGAAGCTGGTGAATTGTTTGGAATGCTAGGGCTAATCACACTATCCAGTTGTCTTGTTGGCCTAATTCTTAGTGGGAATCTGAAGGGTTAAGCTAGCTGTGGTATCGAGCGACCCAGAAATGGCGAGGGGGCATCGCCACAAAAAACTGGCAGATCCTTCAGGGTTCTAGCCAGCTAGATGTAGTAAATAGAGTTAAAGCGTTAAGCTTATTCTTACTGTATCAGCCTTTAGTTTTCTTCTCTCTTCAGTTTTGATTACGCTACCTGATAGTCAATTGCCTCATGGAAAAGTTATACAAGATATTCACTTTTGAAAACATGTTCTCAAACCTCTTTGACTCACACTGAAGAAGTTAGGTTAATGAATCGACTATCTTTGCCACAAGCAGCCTTACCCTTACAAGATTTATTAGACTAATTCTCATTAACTACTTTGTGTGTTTACCCCCTGATAGCTTCAGGGGTTTTTTGTTGCTGAATCTACTCAAAACTGAGAAAAACTGAGACAAAAGTGAGTCAATTTTCCAGAATAAGCCCAGTAGGCTAAATACAGTGAGATTTAATCTTGATTCTGCGTGACTCCTGTATTTAAGAGAAAACTAGGCCACAGTAGAGCAGGTACCCCCTATGACCGCCAAAGTAAGCACCGATCCAACGCCTCAAGTCAATTCTTCCCAAAGAGTCCCCTGCCTGGTTGTGGTTGATGCCGCTATTGAGAATTACCAGTATTTGCTAGCCAGTCCCTTCCTGGGTAAGGAGATTCATATTCTCGATATTCAAACCGACGGGATTGCCCAACTGAAAACGCTCTTGAGTCAGTTTCAGGGTTTGTCTTGTATCCATCTGATTTGCAAAGGTGGACCCGGTCGGATTGAATTGGGCACAACCCATTTAAGTGAAAATAACCTTTGGGAGTATGCGGATGAGATTCGACAATGGCGGGAGTATTTATCAGAGAGCGCTGAAATATTGATCTCTGGCTGTGAACTGGCAGCCAGTCGGGTTGTTCAAGCGTTCGTATCTTGGCTATGTCTATTAACAGGTGCTGCAGTCCGAGTTGTGTAGTGTGCTGAATATGAGCGTCGAAGAAGTCGCAGGAGTGAGCTTGCCATGAGTCCTCAATCTCAACAGCAGTTTATTCAGTATCTCCAGACTGATTTAGGTGTTTCGGACAAAGCCATAGACCTGGCTTTGCGATGTCAAGAACCTTCACGGGGTCAACTTCATATGGTTCTATGGCAGTATGGTTTGCTCGACCTTGAGCAGCTCGGTGAAGCATTTGAGTGGCAAGTCAATAAAACGGTATGCAGTTCGGCAAGCGATGCATAAAAAAACTGGCATACGTTTAGATAAATGCGCCAATTTAGTTGTAGGAATGGAGTGAAATCTTGATTTTGTCTTCAGTTTATCAGCCGCTGACCTATTCTTTGAAGACCTTGATGGCACTAAAAACGGGTGCTTTGGCAGCCGAGATTTTGATCTTCTTCCCTATCCGTAGATTTCTGCTCTTAGCCTTGTGTTCCCGAGCTTCAAAGCTGTCAAAACCCACGGGGGTGACCTTTTCGCTGGGGCTGATGACATCAATGATGGTGTCAGCTTGGGCCGTGAGGATGGTTTCAGTTTGCTTCTTGGTTGTCGTGGTTTTGGGGGAGATGGCTTCGAGCAATTCGTCTTTGTTCATAATAAATGGGCTGAAATGTTGCAGGCACTATAGCTCTGAGCATCTTTAAGGATTGTAATTGAGCTTGAAAAGCACAGCGGGTATGGGCACTCTAACAGCAACAACGAGATTCTCTGGAACAGCACTTGAGAACCTCCTCACTTGTACAGCTCCCCAGCATGAATTTTGGGGAGCTTTCATTTTCATCAATCAGACATCACCATAAAACTGAAGGTCCAGGATTCTCAAGCTTTATAGCGGGTGCCTTCCAGATCAACTTAAATCGCTCCAATCCTTTTGGGCTGATATCGATCTGCTCATCGGTCAATATCAATTCACCATTGGCAAAGGTTGAGCCTGCTGCACTGAGGATGCCAATGAACTCATCGCGATCTGCAATAACAGGGACATATCGGCTTAAATTGCCATAAGAATAAATCTGAGCAATTTGATGCATCGTGTCAGGATAGTGATCAAATAACACTCGAATGTAGAGAGAGAGTAAAGGCATAGGATCATCGCTCTCAAAAATGGCATTGCAGATACAAGCAGACGTGGTCAACATCCAGGTGGCAATCTTCTTGGGATCGGCTTCCCGTTCTCGTGCCATCTCCAAAAGGAGATCCATCATATTGTTCCTAAAGGGAACATTCAGACGAGTTTCTAAGTTTTTCCAGACGGCTAAAGTATTAGGATCCATTTGAGGTAGAGGCTTTCACTTGCTATATCCTTGGATACCCAAATTAGCCTAATTTTGTTCAAAAACCATTACTCAGTATGGCAACCTAGACAGCAATTCCTCCATCGCTCCCTGCCATTCTTCCAAACCACCCGAATCTTCCCAAAGTCCCTTGAGTTCTGACTCAGCTATAGATCTTCAGAAAAGCATCCGTGGTTTTAGCGACACTACATCTTCATTAAATATAGTAACTAGCTCCTGATACTCTTAGCTCTGGCAAGGATTTCAAGATTATCAGAGGTCATCCAGTATGCTCGCACAATTCAAACTGCGCTTTACCCAATCAACACGCAAAAAGATTGAAGCTAAACTGCGGCAGGCATACGGGAGTCAGAATTTACGTCTGGTCAAACGTATTAGTGCTTTATTGCAGCTTGGTCAAGGTGGTTCAGTGGCACAGGTAGCTGAAACATTGGCACTAGGCGAACAAACGCTCAGGGATTATCTGCATGCATTTCTAAAACGAGGTATCGCTAGCTTTAGATACAAAGCGTCTCAAGGACGTCGCAGCAAACTCACTCCACGGCAACGACAACAGCTCAAGTCATGGATTAAAGCAGGTCCGCTCAAAGCTGGATACGAGTGTGGTTGTTGGAGTGCAGTCATGTGGATTGTCAACCGGAATGTAAAAATATGCCTTTCAATTTCAGCAAGAACTAAACCCAACCTCTAAATAATGACAAAGATGGGTAAATTTAGTTGGAATACCTATTCTGTTCAATCTAGATATTTAGCCTTGTAATCTACCACCTCCAATACTCTAATTTGGAAGAAAATATATTGAAAGGACTTCCTCGACTTGCAGTCATTCGTAAGTCATAGTCGTAACTACGCTACATATTCCTGGTTCGTTATAGAAAGGTCTGTGCCCTATACATTAGTAAGTGGTCAGTATACTGCTCACAGCACTCCAACCTGGGTCACAGTAGTAGGAAATTGTCGATACTGTCTTTCCGTAAGTTGTTTCTTCCTGTTGAATTTTACCTTTGTGATAGGGCTATTTAAGATATTTACAAGGGGGTATCTGGATATCCTAATTGGTATTCCTCACCCTTTTGAAAAGCGGCCCGAATTCGTCCAATTAGTTTTCGAGCAACAGCAACAATAGCCTTCTTCTTTCCTGTTCTCGGAAAAAGCCTATTAAAAAACTGAGCTAAAGCTTGGTCTTTTTCAATGGCTCTCCAGGCAATCTGAATTAGGATACTTCGGACTTGAACATTGCCCTGATGAGTAATATGTCCCCTATGGATCGTTTCACCACTGGAATGTTCACTGGGGGTCAGACCTGTGTAGGAAAATAATTGGCGCTCATTCTTAAACTGAGACATATTCCCCAGCTCATTCGATAACACCCGAGCAGACTGTGGCCCAACTCCTGGAGCAGAGCGGTAGGTCTTTTCGTTAGGATCTTCTTTGGCTTGCTGTTTGAGTTCTTGCTCAATTTTCTTGATTTCTTCTTCTAAATTTTTTCCAGACGCTCCAATAGGCAGTAATCACAATTGCCAATTCTTTTGATGGAGAATTAGCTAGAGTTTCTGTGACAAGTTTATGAGTCATCTCACGAGTTTCATCAGCATCAATTAAACCAAATTGATGAAACTTCATCCTGATTTTATTCTTAACGCTTGTGCAATCTCCAACAAGCTGTTTCCTTGTCCGACTCAATAACCGATGTGCTTCTTCTTCCTCGCTAGGAATGCGAATCCCCTTTAAGCGCTTTGCTTCCAAAAGCGTTGCCAGCTTGAGAGCATCACGTTTATCTGTTTTGACGCGATTGTTTACAGCAACTTCAATTCCCGCAGCATTCACTACGATATTCTGGATGCCATGTGCTTCGAGTTCTCGATGCAATACAAAACCTGAAAACCCAGCTTCATAAGCACTATAGATCGTAGCACCATCAAAATATTTGAGGAGTTGTTGGGCTAATGATTGTGGTGAGGCTTTCGTTGTCCATTTCTTGACGACCTCCTCCTCGAACCTAGCAACAACTGTATAAGTCTTCTTGTGTACATCAATCCCAATGAAGACTTCTTTCCCAACATATGATCTTGCTTTGGTATTTTTCTTCATGACGGAACTCCTTGATGTCAAATCATAGAAGTAAATGTATTCCTAGCATTTAGGCTTGCACCTTACTGAGTGCAATGCAATCCATCATAGAAACATTAATGGTTCAAGACCTGATTGCGAAACGCTTCAATGTTTCCTATCATCCCCATTATGTGAGTACTCTACTGAGGAACTTAGGCTTTTCATTTCAAAGAGCACGGTTTGTTGCAGCTCATCTCAATGAAGCCAAGCGACAAGAATGGATGACACACAAATGGCCTGAGATTTTGCGTTTATCAGCAGCCAAAGATGCCCTAATTTTATTTGGGGATGAGGCCAGTTTTGCGCAGTGGGGGTCGTTAAGCTACACCTGGAGTCTTCGTGGAGAGCAGCCAACATTGCCCACCAGTGGTAAACGGAAGGCTTACAAGGTGTTTGGATTAATTGATTATCATTCTGGTCAGTTCTTCTATCAAGGTCAGACGGGACGCTTCAATTCTGAAGGGTATACTGCTTTTCTAACTCAAGTACTCCAGCAGACTCACAAGCATATTATTCTCATTCAGGACGGGGCTAGATATCACACCAGTAAAGCAACTAAGCAGTTCTTTGACCAGCAATCCGCTCGCCTTACTCCTTTCCAATTACCCACATATTCTCCTGACTTCAACCCAATTGAATTCTTGTGGAAGAAACTCAAAAAACGCAGCACACACCTACGGTTCTTCAAGCAATTTGATGACTTAGTTCAGCAGGTCGATGAGGGGCTACTGTACTTTAGTCAGACTCCCAATGAAATTACTGTCTTAATGGGCAAATATTGCAAAACCTTGGGTACACAAGCTGCCTAGCTAATCACGGATCTTTATCTGTAGATCTATAGAATCACCTCAACCGCCTGTCGAGCCTGAGCAATCCTCGTTGCTGAGGGGGTTGGATGACCCTCTGCCCATACCTCAATCTCCTCTGGGCAGTCTTCATGGGGATGACCCAATTGTGCAGCAACGACCTCGGCGGCGGCGATGGCGTTGCTGCAGTCCGGGGCTTCCAGGTATTCATCCGCCTGATCGATGACCGTATTCAGTGCATCAACAATCGGACTATCGTCAGCGTAGCCTTCTAAATCTGCCACCCAGTCCATAGCATCGTCGTTATCGAAACTCCCTACTCCTGATGCACCCATTGTCATACCCCCTGTTTGAGTCCAGGGATAATTTACCGTGAGAACAGAGGATAAGCCAAGGGATACGGAAGTACAAACTAGTTTTAGGTGCGAGGCCCCTCTCAAGCCCTCACCTGGAAACTTCCTGGACCTGGGCTGTCCTGGGGGGTAGGACTTTGGTGTGTCTGGGGTTTTGGTTATTGGTGGGGTGGGAGTGATCGGAGTCTTGGTCTTGGTATTGTTATTTGCGATCGCAATTCCGGTATCGCTATCCCCAAGCCCCCCAAGTCTATACTCCTGTTAGCCTTTTTGATTGATATCTCTAAGCCTCAATCTTGTTGTAAATCTTTCAGCAGATCATCAAGGACTACAATATCTAACTCATCAACTGATGGCAAGATATCATTTTCATCTATTTCATCTATGGGAAGATTTTGCGTCTCTAGCTGTGACATAATTTCTAATTTCTATATATCTATTTATTTCCCCATAGTAAATAGACTCTTGTGCATTCTGTATCCGAAAGTTCACGGAAATTCAGGTGATACAGGCTCCAATAGTAATCCCAAGACCCACTATTCATCACACCTTCACCACCCGAACAATCACCAGAAGAACTGCGGGTATGGTGAAATGCCAGAGGCAAACACTAGAGGTTCCTAAGCCACCGCTTTTTCCAGCATCTTCACGGGCAGCACCAGAGCCAACCCCTCTAGAATCGCCATCTGACCCGGCACCCTGATTTCATTCCAGACAGATCCTCCTTCCTTGGTTTGGAGTCAGTCAAAAAACACTTCATTCAGACTGGGCAAAAATCAACTTAAGTTGATATCCTTCGTTGTGATTTATACCAGTTGTGGGCTTTATTGACTTGCTCAGTCCAGAAGTTTAAAACAGTATCTTCCTTTTTGTCAGGCAATACATTTAGCAACTCCATCCAATCGAAAAAAATCTTACTTGGTTTATATTCAGTGCGATTGACTACAAGTGCGTTTGCCATAAAGCCATGTTCACAATAACTACGACATGAAATTTGCCCTAAAAAATCGCCAATAATATGTCTATCTAATCCTGTTAAGCCAGAGGTGTTCATGTAATATGTCCCTCCATCATCAACACTAGGCAAATGAAATTCTATACCGCTGACCAAATCAGAGTATGTTATTAGGCTCGACCTTTTACCGATTTTTGCGATTCGTTTTTCTAATTCTGCATAGGCAATAGGATCTTGTGGAGCATAGGTCCATTGCCATTCTGCTAGCTTTTTAGCAACTTCATCCAAATTTCGTCACCCTAAGATTTACCACTTTCTTATTCATTTCTTGCATTCTATCAAGCAGTACACTATCAAGCTCTTGGTTGATCTAACTCCAAAACCAAACTCTCATCAAATCTTCACCACCTGAAACACCACCGGGGGAGCTGCGGGCCTGGTGAATTGCCAAAGGCAGACACTAGATGCTCCTAAGAGAAATCCGAGAATTGGGCTGGGGGTCGTGGCTGTGGTTTGGTTTATGGGTGAGACGTGGATGCGATCTGTGCTTCCGTTAGATCCTTCTTAAGCTCTTGTCTCAAAGAAGGATCTGGAAGGCGTAAAGAATATCATTTCTGCTTTTCTTCGTGAAACTTCTGGTGACTTGTTGTTGCTGCTGTGATTGCTTCATCAAGTGAGCATTGGTAAGTCTTCAAGAACTGGGGAATTTCACTAATAGGGAGCCTTGGCTCGTGTCTGCCACTCTCCCAATTGCGAACTGTCGAAAGCGCCACATTTAGTTCGACGGCGATTTCTTCAGGTCTTTTATTTAGTCTTTCTCTGAGCTGTTTCATGTCCATAGTCAATAGACTACCTCGACATCATAACACAGCCAACTAAATTAGCTTACTAGAGTAGTTGACAAGTCTAGTTAACTAGACTAATATGTAAATATACCAAAGGGAGAGGCAAGCGCCCCGAAAGGCTTCCACCTCAACTAAATAAGTGAGTTCTACGAAGTGCTGGAAACTGCTGATACCGCAGACGAGATAAAAACCGGGGTAACGCTGGATTACGGTCTGATGCCCTCGGTGGATAAATTCAAAGTTCAAAAACTAGTCCAAAGACAAAGCGGAAGAGATTCGATTGACACCCGTTCCTCTTCCGCTGGCTTTTTACACCTATGGAGATTTTAACCATGAAACAAGGACTTACGCTCGTTGAAATGGCCCAAGCGATTCAAGACCAGGCCGAGGCCAAGCGCGATTTTGTTGCTGATACCCGCACGCTTGAGATGAACCCTGATGGCTCGATCACAGTCGAGTCAGAAGAAGTCGAGGAAACGTTTACCACCACTGAACACACTCACGGCCAGATTTCCCAACGCCTCAGCATTCCCCTGAAATACTATCGACGGATGCAATCTACTGCCCCCCACCTCCTGGCTGAGAATGTCAACCACTGGTTCAACACCAATCCAGAGCGGCGCATGATTCGTACCCTTGACGGTTCGGCTCGGGCCTTCCTCTCAGACCGATATCGCAGAGTGGATAACTTTGAGATTGCAGAAACGGTCTTGCCTGTCCTGAATGAATTTGGTGACGGCTTGAAAATCGTTAGCGTTGGCCTGACCGACTCACGCCTATACATTAAGGCCATCAATGAAAGAGTTCAGCTTGACGTGAAAAAAGGTGATGCCGTTCAAGCTGGGGTGGTCATCAGTAACTCTGAGATTGGCTTGGGTTCGATACGGGTTGAACCCCTTGTATACAGGCTCGTCTGCACCAACGGTATGATTTCTCAAGACCACAGCTTTAAGAAGTATCACGTTGGCCGACAGGTCGGTGAAAGTGATGCCGCTATGGAACTGTTTAGCGATGAGACGATGCAAGCCGATGACAGAGCGCTATTGCTCAAAATCCGTGACATGGTGCGCGGTGCTGCTGATGTCGCCAAGTTCACCCAGATTGTTAATCAGATGCGCGATGCCACAGAACGCAAGATTGAAGGTAACCCCGTCACGGCTGTGGAGGTGTTGGGCGATAAGCTCAACGTCAATCAGGAAGAAAAGTCTGGAATTCTCACTCACCTGATCCAGGGTGGTGACCTGACGGCTTACGGCATGATGAACGCTGTCACCAGAACATCTCAAGATGTCGAGAACTACGACCGGGCAACGGAGCTAGAGACGATGGGTTCTCAAGTGCTGAGCCTGCCTCAGTCCACCTGGCGAGAGATTGCGGTAGCTCGGTAGTTCTGCCCTTCAGCCCTGGCCCTTGTGGTCGGGGCTAGAGGGTGTTGAACATTAATCAGCGGTGTAGTGAATTAGATCAGATGGTTCACATTCCAATAGTGAGCAAAGTTGATTCAGTGTGTCAGATGGATTCCTAAACGCTGGTATGTCGTCAGAGTTTGCCCAGCCGCTAACAGTAACACGGTTAACGCCTATTTGCTGAGCCAACTCTGTGGCGGTTTTTTTGCGGTCTGCCATAACCGATCTAAGCTTCCATCGAATCACAGGTTTAAGAGCAACATTCATATCAATGCCTGTAATCATCATGGCAAATAGCCTAACACGTCAAACAAAGTCGGCTGAAAAAGTGTAGTTTATTGATTGACATATGAAGTCTAATAGACTACAATAGTTACATACCAAAGGGAGAGGAAAGCGCCCCACAAAAGGCTTCCACCGAAATAGTCCAGAGACATGATCTTCTAGGCAAAGCACAAGGTCTTCCAGACTGGGTAAAGAAGCTAGAAGAAGCAATCAAAGGATAGAGACAAAACTTTCATTAAAAGAGCCGCTGCCATTCTTGCCGGAGCGTCAGCGGCTCTTACGAGCAAACCAACTATGAGGTTCACGACATGACTGTAACACTTCTGACCCCAGAGCAACGATACGCTGCTCTCTATCCAAAGACGGTCAAATTCGATATCACCATTGACTTCTACCCTGGTGTGAGAGGCGGCGGTGAAGAACTTGACCTGAGCATTGAGCTTCCCAGTCAGGCTCATGTGACCAGTCGCCAACAATGCGAACGCTGGGTAGCCGAAAACTATCCTTCAGGGCGGCTGATCAGTGTCCAGCCTATATTCACGACTCAGCAGTTACTGGCTGAAGATGAATTCTAGTCCATCCATAACAGGGGCATCTCTTGCCCCTGCCTCGTCTCAGGTAAGTTCAGAGGACACAATCTTATGACCACTACAGAAGCAACCCAAACCCCTACTATCGCCCAACTCAATGACCGCTTCCGTCAAGGTGACCATACTCTAGGCCAGGTCTACACCACTCAGCTTGTTAAAAGTCTTTCGTCAGAGGAACAACAGGAACTCTTTCGACTGGTCCGTGTGTTCGATGAGTTCACGGAAGATAATGACCCGTGGCAAGAACACGATTACGGGCGGATCGAGTTTAAAGGAGAGCAATATCTCTGGAAGATTGACTATTTCGACAAAAAATTGGAGTACGGCTCTAATGACCCCGGTAATCCAAAAGTTACCACCAGGGTTCTGACTCTGATGCATTCAAGCGAGTACTGACTCCCTCCCCTGCTGCACCTTGGTCCTAGCTGGGGTGCTTTCAGATTGGTACAATGACAATAACGAAGGACAAAGATATGACCGCAGCATCCCCTGATCGAGATGACCGTATAGAAAGAACTCTAGAGACTGTTCTAGAGAAAATTCAAGCGCTAGATACCAAAGTTGGCCAATTAGATACTAAGGTTGGTCAAATCGATACCAAGGTAGAAAAGCTTGACACAGATGTTCGTGCTGCCAATGAGCGAACCAATACCTACTGGGAAGCCTCGAAGCTGCTGATTAATCTGGCTTTTGGATTGATCGCAACGGCTGTGATTGCCATCATCGTTCCCGCAGTGTTGAGCTAATCCCCATCCTTTCATTTCAGTATCCCCTTCTGTACCCCCGGCCTCTACTGTCCGGGGTTTTCCCTTCTGAAATATTGGCGGGATATCTCCAAGCCTTGCAACCCAATCAACAGTATCCCCCCTCCCTCCCCCCAAACCTTTCTCTTTCTTTTCTTATCTTTCTTAATTATCCCCACACCAAGCAGCCCCCCTGGTTCACTACTGGGGGCTTTCTTCTGAATCCCTGGAGGCAATCCCATGAAGATGTACGTTGCCAAGATTGAAGTCTGGAATGGCCGCACGTTCCAACTCATTGATTTCCAGCAAGCCCAAACCCAGGAAAGCCTTGGGTCGGTCATTAGGGAGTATGTTGCGGCGATGGGGTTGAGTTTGGTGTATTGGAGCAAGGTTTGATCCTATGGCAACCCAAGCGGATAAGGAATTATTGCGCGCAGTTCTGGAACCTAGAAAAGAAGGTGCGCTGGAACAAATTCAGAAATCTTGTGATGCTGGTGCAGACCCGAATGGAATCTGTCCTGAAGGCAGCACTCCAAGGGGATACGTACGAGCCGGGAGCACATTGCTAACCCATGCTATCCATGAAGGCTCATTCAGGGCGGTAGACAAACTGTTGGACTGTGGTGCTGATCCTAATCTGGAGGATCAAAACGGCTGGACACCTTGGATGGCAAGCACTTTAGTTGATGAATCCCCAAGGAGTAAGATTCAGGCATCGTTACTTCGGTTTGGAGCAAGAAAGGACGGTGAATACATCGGGCAACTTGCGCGTGCGATTTTCTATGGTGATGTTGACCAAGCATTAAAACTGATTAAATCAGATCGCGACTTTGAGGTCTTGTCCAGTTTTCGCGTCGATTTAGTAGGGTGTCAAATAGCGAACAATAATGCACGAATGCTGGAGCTATTGCTTGAGCGCAAAATGCCTGTAACTTCGACCCATCTACTGAATGCCATTAGGAGGAATAGTCTTAGCTCAGTGGATCTCTTGCTGCGATATGGTCTACCGCCTGAGTGCCCTGACGAGGATGACACCCCACTCATGACTGCTGCGGGCATGGGCAATCTGGAAATTGTTCAACGCTTGGTAGAAGCTGGTGCTGATGTTAATCGGTGTGACCATGATGATAGCCAAATAACGGCTGCTTGGTATGCAGAGAATGCAGGGAACACAGAGGTCGCCGCATGGTTGACCAAGCGTATGAACAAGGTCGAACAGTAAGCCCACAGTATGGAAGGGGGCAAAACAAAGTTTGAAGACTCTTGGAGCAGGAATCAATAGGGATAGCAACCCCTTCCTACCTAAAACTCATCTCAAAAGCACCCCTGGCATATTCGTCGGGGGTTTCGCGTATCTACTGGGGAATAATCGTATGCCAATTTCCACTCTCCCAATCCTGTCTCTATTGGACGCATTGAACGGAGCAGAACCATGACCCAAGTACTCACTGCCCAAGTCCTTTTCCCGGCTAAAGAATGGGATACCCAGTACGGTCCACGTCTCAACGCCAAAATCAAGGTAGCGAATGGCGAAGAGGCCAAGTTATGGGGGCCACCTGGCGATGTAGCTTTGCTTGCTCTCCGCAGAGGCCAAACTATCCAGATTGCCAAAGATGGGAAAGGCAAGTACAGCCTGGTCGAGCAAGCCCCGGCTCCAGGTCAGCCCCCGGTGGTCGAGGCACCACCTCTGGATACTGGGGAGTTGGATGTGGATACTAAAAGTGCGATCGCAAGTTACATCACGAGTCGGGCCGATCTGTATGCGTTCTGCTTCAAGCAGGCATCCAGGGCGCTAGGGGAGTCTGGAGTGGCTGAGGAGACAATCAAGTGTGCGGCCAGTACCTTGTTCATATCTGCTCAGAAAAAGTTTGGTATATGAACCTGACCATCGACTGGCAAGCACTGAAGACCCTGACGGAGTACTGCCGGGAAGATATCAAGGGCTTTTGCGAGGATGAGGGTTTCCCGGTTTACCCCGGTCGCCTTCATCCCTTCCAAGCCCTGTTTCTCCGCAATTTGTTGCTGTGCAACTGGTCGGTGCGCGAGGGCTATTTTGAGTATTTCTGGCAAGCTCAGCAAGCCTTCGAGTTGTTCTGGGCAGAGGTGCCTGATGATGTCACCGATTGCCAGTTGGCGAAATCTTGGATGGCCTGGTGTGAGGTTGGGGCAAAAGTGAGGGTAGCTTGAGACAAAAAAGACAGCTTCTTATTACCGAAGCTGTCGAGATCCATGTTCCAAGATGAAGTTGGTGAAATTATCCCCATTCCCACAACTCTATTATTGAGGATGCCCCAATTAAGGCGAAGGATGACAAAGCAGTATGGAAAAGGACGACTGGAGTGTAGTGTGTCGCCCCTAAAGAGATTGCTGTTCACAATCGCATCAGAATTTACCACGGCAGCAAAATAATCTGTTCGATGTTTATAAAATCTTTTGCTGCTGAATCATTGAATTCAGTGAAAGGGCAATTCACAGTTAAGAAAATTGCCCTGGTTAGAGCATTTTGTGCTTCTGTTTCTCACAGAAGAATCTACCATGCTTATTGAAATAGACCTTGCTATCTATACATTTCTGCATGTTCAACACACTGCTTTATAAAAAATTAGAACAATTACAATAGTTTTGATTCCCACTTAATCTTGGGAGCATCATTATGGCTATAACCGTCATCAACCTCTGCCACAATCGCAATGTTGAGGGTCATCGTTGCGACCGTGCCAGCGTCCTTGGCAATCCCTTTCATATGTTTCAAGAAGCTGAGCGCACGGCAGTGGTCGCCGCATTCCGCGAATACCTTCATGAAGTCGCCAACCTGAGAGCCAATCCTGTTGATGTGGTCCCTGGTCTGGCTAACAAATACAACGTCACTGTTTCTGGGATGTGGAAACGCCCCAGTCGCGCTCAGATCATGGCAGAGCTAGCCAAGTTGGAGGCCATGTCAGAAGTGAAGTTGTTGTGCTGGTGCGCTCCCTTGTCCTGCCACTGCGATGTTATCAAGTCCTATCTAGAGTGGAAGCGACCAGAACCCTTGCAATTGGGGCTGTCCTGAGTCAATTGAATAAGTAAAGAGGCGATCCCCCTCTAGGAAGGATCGCCTCAGCCAATAACCAATTAAAACTACTAGGAAAAATTTATCATGTTCAAGCAAAAATCTGTGCGGCCCTTAGAGGTGCCGTTAGTTCGTCGTTGCTTTAGTTGTCATCAACTGAAGTTTGCGATCGCATCCCAAGTATTGATCCATAAATCCTCTGGCTACCCCTATCGTCGCTGGCTTTGCGAGGACTGTGGACAGTCACGAGGTCTATATCCGACACAAGAATACCTAAAGAATCTTCGAGAGATGGACGCAGGGGATGAGGCAAAGGTGAAACTGAAGGTTTTGCTCAGGTGTGAGAGGTCAGTGTTGGTGAAGACATAAGACGTGGATATCTACGCCGATATCAGGCCAAGAATCAACTTTTGAACAACTATCGAAGCTCTATAAAAATCGCATAACTCAAACAGGAGGTAAATGATGCAGTGCCTTAAACCGTTGACAGCCTCGATCGAGATTCAAGAACTGCGGGAAGTGGGTTGTGATTGGAGCGGTGACCTGTTTGGCTACTATGCCATCGGTCATCACGATCCAGTGGCTTTTATCCAGGCTGTTAACGCTGAACATAATCCAGATTGTCCTGTTGAAGCTCAACAAGTTCATCAAGGATTTTGGATGGAATATCCCCTAGAAATCGATAGTGATTGCTACTGCTTTAAGACATGCAATGCAGATATTGAAGGCGCGATTGCCGTCACCTATATCGAAGTTTAAGGGGAGCCACAACCCCAATTAGCCAACTAAATATTGGAGGAAACTCTCATGCGCGATTTAGTCTACTCGCCTCAGAATCATCTCGTGTACTTCCTCGGAACTCTCAGGAGACAAAATGGCACCCGTCTCAAGGTGTTCTCAACCGTTTCCAGGCAGCACGTTCTGATGATTGCCAAGAGTAAATCAGGGAAGTGGAGCAAAGACTTCACCTCAGTCAAAATCACGGATTTGCGCCCCGCTGTCCGACTCAGGTTGTGTTGTTAGGGCCAGAATCATGAGTGCAACCCAGATGGCCTTGCCCCTCCAGGTGCCCGGTGCTTCGACGCTCCCTGATTTATCCACCTATGACCGCATCTTGGTTGCCTTCTCCGGTGGTAAGGATTCTATCTGCTGTCTGTTGCGGCTGCTCGAACTGGGTGTACCCAAAGACAGGATTGAATTGCATCATCATTTGGTTGATTCAAGGGGCCACAACCTTTTCGACTGGCCTGTCACCGAGAGCTATTGCCGCAAATTTGCCCAAGCCTTCGACCTTCCTCTGTATATGAGCTGGCTAGAAGGTGGGCTAGAACGCGAGATGTGTCGCAAGGACCAACCCAAAGCACCCACACACTTCCAGACTCCTAATGGTGAGCAAATATCTGGGGGGCAAGGCAAGCCTGGAACTCGGCGCAAGTTCCCAGCAAAGACCGCTGACCTCAAAACTCGGTGGTGTTCTTCCTATCTGAAGATTGATGTTCTCAGCACCGCCATTGCCAATCAATCTCGGTTCAACCATGCTCGAACTCTGGTGGTAACCGGAGAGCGGGCACAGGAGAGTGCCGCTAGAGCAAAGTATCTCACCTTGGAGCCACACCGAACTGATCGGCGGGATAGCCTCAAACTCAGGCGACATATTGACCACTGGCGACCCGTCCACTCATATACGAGTGAGCAAGTCTGGGAGATGATTCAGCGCTGGGGAGTCCTGGCACATCCTGCCTACTACCTCGGCTGGGGTCGGCTGAGCTGTCAGTTCTGCATTTTCGGCTCACCTAATCAGTGGGCTTCTAATGCGGCCATCTCGCCAGAGCGCACAAAGCGGTTGCACCAGTACGAGCAAGAGTTTCAACACACCATCGACAACAAGCTTTCCATCCCAGACATGGCCGATAAGGGAACGGCTTACGCTGCCATCCACCAGCATCCTGATCAGCTTCGACTTGCCCTGAGCAATGAATACACAGCCCCAATCCTCGTTGACCCGAATACCTGGACCCTGCCTGCTGGGGCATTTGGGGAGAGCGCAGGACCGACTTAAGGAGATTAGACATGAAGAAAAAATCTTACATCACAGTCACCGACCAATTTGCTGGGTGTGGTGGTTCGAGCAGTGGTGCTGCTCAAGCGGGCTGTGAAATCGTGATGGCAATCAACCACTGGGAAAGGGCCGTTGAAACCCACAATACCAACTTTCCCAATACCGCCCATGATTGCCTGGACATCAGCGCTTGCGACCCTTGTCGCTATCCCAGTACGGATATTTTGCTGAGTTCGCCCGAGTGTACAAACCATACGATTGCGAAAGGAAAAAGACGCAAAAACCTGGGCCAGATGGACTTATTTAATCCCCAAACCATCGACCCGGCTGATGAAAGATCAAGGGCTATTTTATGGGATGTCGTCAGATTTTCAGAGGCCCATCGGTACAACTTCATCATCGTGGAGAACGTTGTTGAGGTGCGTCACTGGATCCTGTTCGATAGCTGGCTTAATGCCATGCACACCTTGGGATATGACCATAAGGCGGTATTCTTCAACAGCATGTTTGCCGAAGCACCTCAAAGCAGGGACCGTGTTTACATTGTCTTCTGGAGGAAAAACAACCCTAAACCCAACCTCAGCTTTACCCCCCTGGCCCATTGCTCCGAATGTGGCGAGGTCGAGGCCATCCAGTCTTGGAAAAACCCATTCAAAAAATGGGGGCGTTACGGCAAGCGCAATCAGTATGTTTATCGCTGTCCCAGTTGCGCTCAGATCGTGGAGCCTTACTATACCCCAGCCTATACCGCGATTGACTGGAGCTATCCCAGTATCAAGGTGGGTGAGCGCAAAAGACCACTGAGGCCAGCAACTCTAGACCGCATTCGTAAGGGATTGGAGAAGTTCAACAATCCTGTCCTGGTAGAAACGGCTTACGGCAAAGACACGAGCAATCGGGTTCGGAGTGTGGAGGGGATTCTTCCCACCCAGACTGCCCGCCAAACAATGGCCTTGGCAATGCCGTTCATTGTCAGGAATTACACGGGGGCGCAGGCCGCTAGCATTAGTGAGCCACTGCCCACAGTCACCACGGTTGACCATAATTCGCTGGTGCAGCCGTTTATGGTGACACTCCGAAACCACAACCAAGCACACTCACTGGAGGAGCCGCTAGGTACGGTCACCGCTGGGGGAGGGCATCACGGTTTAGTTCAGCCTTTTCTAGCTAGCTATTACAGTGGCTCAGATCAAGTCTGTGGAGTGGATAAAGCCATTCCCACCATCACTGCCGGCGACCGCCATGCCCTGGTGCAACCGGATCGCTCTATCTCTGTTGAAGACTGCTATTTTCGCATGTTGCAACCTCATGAAATCCAGGCAGCGATGGCCTTTTCTCAAGATTACGTCGTGATTGGCAATAAGCGAGAGAAGGTTAAACAGCTTGGCAACGCCGTTACTCCACCCGTAATGCAGATGATTGTGCAACGTTGCCTTGATTCCCTGTCATCCTCAAATTTTTGAAACCACAAATCATTTCAGAATCTCGCTGGAATTTGAAAACTTAGGAGGCAATTATGAATAGCTACACTCTTGTCTGGTGGCTCATCTGGCAATCCCTCTACTTCGGCATGTTTCTTTATTTCTTCCTCTATGATGCCTTGAGGAGCTACCCATGATTCACGTACTCAACTTTGGCATGGGCGTAGATTCCGTCGCAATTTTGCTTTCCTGGATTTACAGCCCCAAAACCCGCCCTTTTGCTAGTTTTGATGATTTGATATTGATAACTGCCCAAACGGGTAACGAACATCAATCCACTAAGCACTTGGTCGAAGCACACATCTTGCCCTTGCTCAGGCAACATCAGATTCGCTTTGTCCAGGTCGCCAAGGCGGGTCACTCTAAAAAAGATGGATACACCGTCTTGAGTGATACTCGAAACCCCCAGATCTGCCATATCGAAGGCGATTACACTCTCGGTCATTCTCTCAAAATTGCAGGCACAAGCCAACCTGTGAGTGGTGCCCATACCTGTGCCATGAAGTTTAAAGGTGTCGTCATTGATAGCTGGATATCGGATCATCTCTCTGGTGAGGCCATCGGTCCATATCTGGGTTATTGCAAAGGGGAAGAAAAGCGCTCAGCCAAGTGTGCTGATTACCCCTGCATGGGGTCTGATTATCGATTTCCGCTCCAAGAATGGGGCTGGGATAGACAGACCTGCATTGACTACATCCGTGAAAAGACCGGGGCAGATTGGCTCAAGTCGGCCTGTGTTTTCTGTCCCTTCTGTAAGCCCGAACAGGCGAGACAGCGCTGGGAAGCTGAACCGGATGCGGGCCTGTACGCCTTGGTTTTGGAAGCTGCGGCGCTTGCCCTCAACCCCAGAATGAAGCTTTTTGCCAGTCGTTCTGCCTGGGAGGTTGCTCCCCAATCTGTCAGGGAGCTGGCAGTGAATCACCTAGACTCAATTGACTGGGCGGTTTACCGGGTCGAGCGCATTTATCAAGGTAAGCAAATCAGTAGGCGAGTCACGCGAGTGTCTGAGCCGATGCATCGCAGTGCTGCTGATGCTCAAGTCAGTGTGATTGCCAAGCAACACGGCTGTGCTTGCGATGCATCAGACCCGACCTACGTCAGAGCTTATGAGTATCACAAAAAATCTAATGAGTCCCTGACCTGTGAAGGGTTCTGGGTTGCTGCACCTGGATTTATTCAAGATAAGGTGCATCGACCGAATTACTTTGAGCAGACCTGGCAAGAGGCGACCGGGAAGGTCAAGCAGCTCTCACTAGTTTGAATAATTTGACTGAATACAACTCTCTATACCTTGGAGCAAAACCATGTATGCCCCCACTGACAAGCGTGGTCAGCCTACGGTGTACACATAAGTCGGTTTTGAGCTATTTCCCATGCAAAGAACATCGTCTCAAACCGTTTTAGGCCATGGGTTAGCGTTGCTGTGCCTGGAGGTCTTTGAGACTGATACCCCTTCCATCCACCCAGGCGGGCAACAATCCAAGTTGCCCAGGCCAAGGAGTTAATCGGATAAGGATTTTGTAGCTTTGTAGTTTTACCTTGGACTGTGGGGGCAATTTGTTTCAGGTATTGCTGCTGTTCATCGGTAAAAGTGATAGATGCAGGCCATTGTGGCTCGTCTCGTCCTTCCACCATTTGCAATGTCGCAATCGCAACCGATAAGGCTAAGACGGTGAGGCGCTGAATTGCTTCACCCGATTCGAGTTGCGTCGATTCAAGATCTAACCCCGTCTTCTTGAGTTGCGCGAAAAGCCGCTCAATTCTCCACCTGAATTTGTACCATTCCAGGATTTGTAGCGCTTGCTCAAGGGATTCCACCGTGTGAGTGGTCAATAAGCGCCAATGAATCGGGTTCTGACCTTTGGGCGTTGTCTGTTCTACCGCTTCGATGGCATACAGTTGAATACTCGGTGGATAGTCCAATTCCTTCAAATGTTCAGGTCGTTGAATTTTGACTGGAGCACAGCGGATCAGTAGCTTTGCATCTCTAGCCATTCGCTGAGTACGGGATTCGTACTCAATCGTAATCGTGGTAAATCCAATCCCCCACCGTGATTTGAGATATCCATAGAGTGATTTGGATTGACCTAGCAGACGACGGTCTTGACGAACCCTGACTAGGAGATGATTGAATGCATCGGGAACCGTTGCCCACTCTTCATATAAGTCCGATTCTCGGTCACCGATATGAGTGACCAGGCTAGCCCCCTCCTGTCTTCAGACAGTGTTGACTTCGCTCAGCAGATGCTAACCATTTGAAGGATTCTTTCTCCTCAATCGGCAGGTTTTGATATCCTCCTCTATCTTTGACAGTTGGACGATTCGGGTCCCGAGTCCACAGTTGAAGTGCACTCAATCCTAACGGGAAACCAGTCCCTGCATCTAAGGCGAGAGTCGGGTGAATAAAAAAGCCCACATCGCGATCATTGCCGACAACACCCAACTCTTCTAGCTTTAAGCGTCCTGAATGAGATTGTAAGTTGACCTCACTTGTATCACTGACGGCTAAAACGTGTCGTCCTTTGACTTGTTGCTGGCAGTGGTCACAGAGGCTTTTGACCAACTCAGATATGGACACGTTTTCATTCTCTAAGAAGCGATAGAAGCCCACTTGCTCTGCGCGACCTTGGCTGATTTGACGGATGCTTACGCTCTGATGGTGATGAATGGCATCGAATAATGAAGCCCCCTTTTGAGCAAACGAAGGTCGCCAAAGGTAGTTCCATTAATCAGTTCTTCGTGCACCAAAATAGGATTTTCCATATCTATGAGGATGCTCTATACGACTTCACTACAGTCTAATTCAGACTTGTGTGTACACCGTAGGCGTGGTCAGCAGAAGCTTGCTATTACGCTCAACCTTGTTCCGAATACCCCAGCCCTTCCTGTGGGTACCTATTCCCTGATCGTGGCTGATCCACCGTGGAGCTATCACCTCAGAGAATCTGACAAAACCCATCGGGGGCGGTGCCCTTATCCCTCGATGACCGATGAGGAAATCATGGCGATGCCTGTGAGTTCGATTGCAGCTCAAGATTCTTATCTGTTGTTGTGGACGACAAACAACCATCTGCCTTTGGCATTCAGAGTCATGGAGTCCTGGGGGTTTGAATATAAGGCACTTCATACGTGGGTCAAAGTCACGAAAGATCTATCCCGTATACGGTTCGGCGTAGGACACTATGGGCGAAATGCGACTGAACACGTTCTCATAGGCCGCAAAGGTAAGGCCAAAACCTTTACTGCTCTCGGACTGACCAATATTCCCACTGCATTCCAGGCTCCCCTTGGTCAGCACTCTCAGAAGCCAGAAGAGTTTTACCAGATGGCAGATCGGCTAGGTGATGCCCTCGGTGGTCAGCGGATTGAGTTGTTCTCTCGGTGCCCTCGTCCAGGCTGGGAGAACTGGGGAGCGGAGGCATAGCCATGAAAATCCTCACCCTCTGGCAACCGTGGGCAACCTTCATTGCCCTGGACCTCAAGCGCTATGAAACCCGATCATGGGGCACTCGCTACCGAGGCAAGCTAGCGATTCATGCGGCCAAGCGACCTATCGGTTTAGACGGGCAAGCCATAGTGAGCCAAGTTAATGATCTGACGGGTGGCAAGGTGCCGCGCAAACCATGTGATTACCCACTCGGTTGCATTGTGGCAATTGCGGATCTGGTGGACTGTCCCCAGATGGACTCGAAGCTGATCAGCAGACAAACCGAACTGGAGCTGGCCGTGGGGTGCTGGCAACCTGGGCGCTTTGCATGGCAGTTAGGAAACATCGTTGTACTGCCTGATCCTATTCCCTATCGCGGGAGCCAGGGACTCCGGGATGTCCGACCTGATGTACTGAAAATTTTGATGGAGTTAACCAATGGAGAATAGCAAGATTGAGTGGACTGCAACTCAAAAACCAGATGGAACATGGGAACCTGGATACACTTTCAACCCTTGGATCGGCTGCGCCCACATCAGTCCTGGCTGTGCAAATTGCTACGCCGAAACCCTGATGGATAAAAGATATCATCGCGTGAAGTGGGGTAAGAACGGAACCAGATCGCGCACCTCAGAAACCTATTGGAAGCAACCCCATAAGTGGAATCGCAAAGCTGCGAAGTTCGGGGTCACTAAAACTGTGTTCTGCGCGTCTTTAGCCGATGTGTTTGAGGACCGAGATGATCTGATCGATTGGCGATTGGATCTGTTTGATACTGTCATCGACAAAACGCCCAACCTAACCTGGCTTCTACTCACCAAGCGGGTAGATGTTGCGGCTAAGTTTTTCCAATTCAGACAAGCAATACCCAACGTCTGGTTGGGCCATAGCATCTGCACCCAGCATGAATATGATGTCGTCATTCCCAAGCTAGCAAAGTTGCGGAAGAAAGTTGGTGGGATTTTTCTAAGTTGCGAACCCCTGCTTGAACCCTTGGATCTTGGTGATTCTCCCGCGAATTGGATTATTGCCGGGGGTGAATCTGGCCCTGGCGCACGGCCTTGCGATGTGGACTGGATTCGCTCAATTCGGGACCAATGCAAGACCGCAGATATACCCGTGTTTATCAAGCAGCTCGGCAGCAAACCCGTGGGTGTTCCCAAACTCCGTTCTGCGAAGGGTGGAGACATTCACGAGTGGCCTGATGATTTGCGAGTGAGGGAATTTCCAGAGTTTGGATGATGGAGGTGATTGTGGATGCTGAGTGAAGATATAGAGGGTTGGCGAGTGGGTCTAAAGTCTGAGACTCAAATCGGCCTGGAGTTTCAGACTTTGGAAATATCTGGGCCAGGAAATTTGAAGATTGAGATCCAACGCTTCGTTCTATCAGATGTTGCCATTGAGGGCTTTGTGAATTTGGAAAAAGAGCCACCACTGTATTACAAATTGGGTTTCTCGTATTTTGAAGTGGCGAACAAATGCAAGGTGTATCTCGATTATTATTTTACGGGGGAGCCAGAAGCATATCTGATCGTGGGATGCGCTCATTGGGTGATACCGTGCAAATTCGCACAGAAACTCGTCCATGTTTTCTTGCTGGGCTAGGTATTTGCCAATTCAGCACAGTTGACAAAACATGCCCATTTTGTCAGTACAGGAGACGAAAAAATACTGTTCTCAATCTCGTGTTCTGTCTCAGTCGTCATCAAATTAATCGCTTCCAACACAGTTGATTGAGAAAAGTACACTAAACATCAGCAAAGGTTAGTCTCCCTCCCCCACCGATCAGAAACCCTAATCTCCCAATCATTGTAGTACCAAGCCATTCACACTACCCTAGTCACTAGGCAGTGGGACAGACCCACCCAAAGTTTTTCCTCCAAATCCAACCCGCCTACGGCTCCAAATCGAGCCTGATTTTTGCTGGCGGTATATTCCCCAAGAGGCAAAGACCTCCCTTTCCGTTTTCTCAATATCAATATGGCCGACTTGGTTGCACATGCCAGTCGTGCCTATCCACTATTCGTTCTTAAAGGACAACACTCATGAGATTGATTACAAGCATTCAAGTAAAGCAAGCCGAACACACTGAAGTCATCGACACTGCTGCTACCCAAGTGGGCCTAGCTGCAAACAAAGCCTTCCTGTTCGTCATCCGCAAGGAAATCCAAGGCTGGAAAAACCTGACGGCCCTCATCTCTTGGGGATTGTCCAAGGTAGAACAAAAG
The DNA here is from genome assembly GCF_021497025.1 of Acaryochloris sp. 'Moss Beach'. Lineage (NCBI taxonomy): Bacteria > Bacillati > Cyanobacteriota > Cyanophyceae > Acaryochloridales > Acaryochloridaceae > Acaryochloris > Acaryochloris sp. 'Moss Beach'. The sequence goes on along the minus strand of NZ_CP071720.1, from coordinate 84,819 downwards.
CATGGCCCCATCTTTGAGGAAGTCAAAGGACGTACTGTAGCTGTTTTCCGCAAAGGTTGTCAGCAAGAGACGGTGTTCGTACAGGGGCTAATCAAGACCCAGCTCACGGATCGCCTTGATGCCCACTGGGAACTGCACGATAAGGCTATCGACTGGTTCAAGGTCCAGACTCAGGCATTCCTGGCCGATAGCCCGGTTGAGGATACTTCTGAGGTTGATGCTGAGGATCAGGCTCCTGATGTTGCGGAAGACCTGGAGGAGCTTGCATCTGTGGCTGAAGTGGAGGAGCCTATCAGTGAAGTTGAGGAATCCCCTGTCCTTGTCTTCGACCCTGACCCGCTGGATGATGAGCTGGGTGTTCCTCAAAACCCGACTCCTGTTGTGGCTAGTGGTGGGGGCAAGCGTCGGACTGCTAAGAAGAAAGTTGAGTCATCGCTGTCTAGCATGATGAGGGAAGAGGCCGCAAAGTCTTAGCCATGCAACCCCAACTCCCAGCCTCTAGAGAGAACTGGGGGTTAGGGTATCGTGTCAGGTATCCTAATCTCACCAATTGAAAGAAAGCTGTTTTTCAGCTCATTGCTTAGATAGCAGATTTAACAGCTTTTAAAAAATCTTCACGGGTGTAGGGCTTGGTAATGTATTCATCTGCCCCTTGCTTTCTACCCCAGAGCTTATCTAAATCCTGATTCTTAGTCGTGCAGATAATCACAGGTAATTGCTGAGTCGCTTCGTTCTTCTTTAGACTTCGGCACAACTCAAACCCACTCATTTCCGGCATGACCACATCGGTAATGACAAGATCAGGCTTTTGAGTTTCAGCTTTGCTCAACGCATCTTTGGCATCATCTGTGCTGACCACAAGATAACCCGCTTCTTTTAAATATAGACACATTAGCTTTAGTTCAGCCGGACTATCATCCACTACTAAAACAGTTTTCACTTGTTGTTTCTCCAATAAAAAATAGAGGTAAGCTCGTAAACAATGGCTTCACCTGATACATTTAGGGTGCCCTTTTTTTATCTAAGGCTTGCTATTTCTTACGTCGAAAATCCGCCTCCAGTAATGGATGTGTACGCGATTGAATAGGCACAAACCTTAGAAAGTGGAGTGAGGCGGTGCTAATATTCTGCTAGCGCGGATTAATCAAATGGTTTGTATCCCAACTCTTTCTCTCAAGCAATTAGCGATTGTGAGGCTTGCCAAAAAGTATCCTGGTAAGACGATTAAACTGTATTGTGAAATGCCAATCATCAATCATGGTGAACCCTCAACTGGATATACAGCCGTTATTCAGAAGCTGATTGATTTAAATTTGATTGAAGTTAAGTCCAAACTGATGCATTTTGATTTCTCGCGGTTTCAAAAGAAATCATGGGCTAAGTTCAGCGCAGATATAGAGTATCCCTCTATCCTCGTCTGGGAAAGATGGCGAGATAAGTTTATTGCTAGGCAGAAAGGCTCGGAACGTGTAGCCGTACCTGGGAAAGATTTTGAAGACTTCAGCTATGTGTGGATTCAAGAAATAGGAGTTCAGGTGATTCAACCCAGGGAAGACTCAATCCTCCAGTAGTGCAACATCTCCAAGTAAAGCCAGGGAGCGGAGCAAAGGCACGGCTTTGCGATGGCGACATTGCCGATCTAGGGTGCGCTAAGCTCTTGCTTGTTTTGGGGCACCCACTCTCGCATCATCTCAAGCCCATCATCGACTCAACAGCAGCCCCCGGAACCTGCACTGCGGCGAGCGGTTTTTCTTCCCTTAACATCCTCACTAACAACCCCTCATTCCCATTTGCGAATCTCCCTGAGACTTTCCTCTATCCCAGATTCCGGCAAAACTTGGCAGACTCGACCCTAGCGTTGCACCAGATTGGCTTATTTAGATCAGACTCTTGAAAATCCTTCAGAAAATGTTTGCTGGAGTTACATAATGTAATTTTGAAGTGCTTTCCGTCGGATATCGTGGTTAATCCTCACCCTCAAGTAGCCTTGTTAACTGCAAGAGAAGTCTTTCCAGTTGCTTTTTCTTTTTGGGATTTTTCCAGATCTTTGACTTTTTAACTTGTTTATAAGCTTGGTCAATATCCTGCATAAGAGGTCCGCCTTGATTAGGCTTTATGCTTTTTGGGATAAGTTCTTGGACTCTTAGTTTAATTTCAGCGAGAGTTAAGTCATTTTTTATGGCAGTCTTTAGTAATCGCTGCCTTTTAGGCTTATCTTGAATTCGGGCGATTATACTTCCTTTAGTATATTCTAATTTCCCATCTCTTACTGCATTTAAGACATCTGTAGGCCATTTCAGTAAAGGCAGACGATTCCTTACAAAAGATTTCCATGTCATGCCACCTACTGTCTTGAAAATAGTTTCTATTATTTCTGCCTCCGGTTTACCCGTAACGTTACGGGTAACTTTACCCTTTGCTTCATTATCCATCCGTTGAAGAAGGGCAATTATGGAGTCACGCTTCTGCTGAAGTTGATAAGACAGCAGATAGAGAATTCCCTCAGTTTCTTCAACTGGATTAAGATCTTCCCTCTGTAAATTTTCAACAAGTGCAAGTTGTATTGCTTCTTCATCAGTTAATTCACGAATTGATACTGGGACTTCTTCAAATCCGGCTGATTGTGCAGCACGTAATCTTCTCTCTCCTGCGACTAACTCATACCTATCCTCAGAGATAGGACGCACGATTAGGGGTTCCAAAATTCCATGAGTCTGTATAGATGTCGTCAATTCCTTCATCTTTTCAGGATTGAAGTAACGACGAGGTTGCTCTTTTGATGCTTGGATCTTAGATACTTCCAGAGTATGTTGATAAAAAGAGCTTGAATTCTTAGGTAAAGGTTCAATCAAAGCTCTTACCCCGCTCATAGGTTCATATGGGGTGCGTTCTTTACGTCGTGTCACAATAATTCCTCTAAGTCTTTTGCAATTCCATCCAATATAGTTACTGCCGGATGACGTGAATTATATACAGCGAGTGGTTGTCGTTCTTGTGAAGCATCAGCAAATGCAGTTGAACGAGGTATTGGTGGATAGACTTTTGTGATAGGAGCAAGTTGTGATTTTAAGAATTCTAGGGCTTCCAAGTCTTGTATTGTTCCTTTTGTATATAAATTTGGAATTAAACCTGCAATCTTTAAATCATGTTCTAGTACTTGTCTAACTTCAGCGATCGAATTCAATACTAGGTCTGTTCCTTGTGTACTTTTAAAGTGTGTTTGGCTTGGAATGAGGACATAATCTGATGCAACTAGTCCTAGAATACTCAAAATTCCTAGAGTTGGTGGTGAATCTATGAGTATGAAGTCATAATTGTTCTTTATCGGAGAAAGAGCTTGCTTCAACCGAGATTCACCACGAAGAATAGATGAGAGTTGTTGTTCAGCGGCACTAAAAAGAATATTTGAAGGTACTAAATCCATGCCATGCAGAGTGCAAATTGGAAGAGGCTCTTTGTCCAATATTGAATTCTTGATGGTTTTCTCAATCTGGTTAGGTGCTAACCCCATAAAAAGTGTGAGGCTTGCTTGAGGATCAAGATCAATTAACAATACTCTTTTATCGCTAATCGCTAAGTGATAGCCTAAGTTCATAGTTAGTGTACTTTTTCCAACCCCACCAGCTTGGTTAAATAATGAGATAATCCTCACTTTCCTCGAATTCTTCATGAGGTGGCAATTTATAAATAGAAGACAGCCATTATTGTAAGTGCTATTGACCCAGCGAGATTAGGTAGAGATTATGAGATCCACTAATCTTTTCATCCCACCCCACCCATGACTACACCCACAATCATCGGCATAGCTGGCGGCAGCGGCTCAGGTAAAACCACCCTGGCTAATGCTTTAGTCGATCGCTGTAATGGCAGTGCCCTAATCATCAGTCACGATCGGTACTATCGGCATATGCCCTGTGGTAACTATGATCTGCCAGAAGCTCTGGAGACTGACCTGATGATCGATCATCTGAAGGGACTGCGGTCTGATCACCCTGCAGAGTTGCCTGTGTATGACATGATAGGCAATTCCCGAAAAGAAGAAACTGAGCTAGTGCATCCCCATCCGATCATTATTGTCGAGGGAATCTTTGTGCTGACCCTGCCCGAAATTCTGGAGTGTCTGGACTTCAAGGTTTACGTCGAGACTCCAGATGGTCTACGGATGAATCGGAGGATTGTCAGGGATGGCAAGGAGAAGCTGAGGTCAGAGTCCAATGTGATTCAGGAATGGCAGGCTAATGTCATGCCTACTCATAAAGAGCTGGTTGCGCCTGGTGCTGCATTGGCAGATCTCGTGGTGTCGGGTGAGGGAGATGTGACAGACCTGGCGAATGCAGTCCAAGTGGCGATCGCCGAGGTATACGACATACTGGGCTGAAGTTGCCCGTGGCGAATTGTTGAGTTAGCTGGGGTAAAATCGCAACAAACAACAGGATAACAACTAGATCTGACGATTTCCTTATTTCGTCAGTGCTCTGCTATATCGAGACTCCCCGGTTTTAATCGCTCTAATCAGTTCTTGTCCCATCCATTTTTTGCACTAGAGTCGATCAATTTGCCACGCTCCCTAAAGTCATTTCCATTTCATTAATTGCAATATCAATTAACTCCTCATCGAAACCTTTATCCTGCTCAAAGTCACTTGCTAAAAGCAAAGCTGACTCACCCTTCATTCCTTGATGATGTATATTTGCACCTGCTTGAAGTAAGAGATTGACAATCTCTACTTGACGACTTTTTGATTCTCCAAAAACAGTCTTTGTCCCAAATGTCCAAGGGATATGAGCATCAACAGCTATCATTAATGGTGTCCAGCCATCTGTTTTGTTAGGAATATCAACTGATGCACCTAATTCAATCAGCGAGGAGGTTGCTTTAACATATCCGTTGTGAGCAGCAGTCCACAGAAAGGTACATCCATTATCTAACAAGGTATTGATATCTAAACCTTGTGATATTTGGCTTTGGCACCTTTCCAGAAATTGAACAGAGAGAGAACTGATCGTATCGATTGGATCTTGTTCAAAAATAGTTACCTTAGCTAAATCAGTCAGCCACTGACCGATATCATCTTGATTGCCTGAGCTTGGACGAGCATTAACCGTCCGTTGAAATGTAGCTTCATCATCTGAACTTGAAATTGAGTGATGCTGGATTCCTTCAGCTAAGTGTAAGGTTGCCTTCCTGCGATGGCTTATAGAAGCTAAAGGAGCCAAGAAATTAAACACTTCTTGTTTCCCACGAGCAGCAGCAGTTATTAAAGGATCTGAGGTAAACCTGTCTTCATCATCTTCAAAACCGAAATCATCAAACTCAGGATAGGTATTTTCTGATTTTTTGTATATTTCTAGAGGTTCTATTGATGCTCCATTCTGTACTAATAGCTTAACGACGTCTAATCGATCACTCATTAATGCTAAATAAACAGGACTTTCAGGGACTTCTTCTTGAAGAATATAGTCACAGCTTGTTGTTCTTTCAATCAAGGATATAAATCTTTCCAATGGAGAATTTTGAGAAATTGCTCGTCTAAATTCTTGTGAAAAATCCATAGATACTCTTTGACCTAAAAAATTATCTAGTGCTGTTTCCTGACAAAGTGGCTACAAATGAATACACTTAATACTTAGTGATTCCTTCTTTAACTATTTTGGCAAGGCTTTACTGCTATCCAATGATTTCTTGAAGACCTAGTATTTTAGAATCAGCGGGAGCAACCCGCTGCCCCCTCACTATCAAGCCATCCCCAACCACACCACCTTCACCGCACAATCATCTAGCTCTGCCAGTAGCTCCATATCCCATTTCATCTGATCGGTGATAGCAGACAACGCATTATCTTCCTCAACCAAAACCGTCAGCTCATACTCATTCCCCCTCTTCTTAGGTTTGACCATCTGATACGAACTCAAGACCTTTTCCTCGATCGCTTTCCTGACCGCACTCTTCTTCTTCCCTGAAACCTCAAGAGTCAGCCCTACCTGGACTGCATTCAAGGGCATATCCACAACCCTAATCTTGGGCCAGTTCGCACGCTCATCAACGATAGCCTTCAGCTCAATTGCCTTTTCAGCCACTGGCACCTCACTAAAAGCCACCAGCTCCTCCAGCGGCATCGGCTGTCGTTCCACTTCCCCTTTACTTTCTAAGAACACTCCTTTAGCCGTCCGATACCGGACCTTCTGGGAATAGACCTCGAATGCCTTTACAGATCGCTGCCGCATCAACGTCATCGCCAAATATGCATCCATGCCATTCTCAATTAATTGACTCGCATAGGTATGTCGTCCTTTATGGGGATGAATATCAGGCCAGCCTGCATCTTGGGCCAAGGCTTTGACCATCTTATAGATCCCCTCATACCCCAACCGTTGACCCTTATTTCGATGACTCGTAGAGACAAACATCGGATCATCCGCTGTCATCCCTCCCTCACCGTCCACCATCCGAACTCGAAGATTAGCCCGCAGTGCTTCATCGGTTTGCTCATCGACAGGCACCCGACCCACGGATCCATGCTTGGCCTGACGGATAGTGATTTCCACCCCGTTATAATCCCCAGCATTGAGACTAGAGATTTCCTCTGCCCGCATCCCGGCAAACACCATCAAACAGAGGATCGCCCGATCTCGTCTCTGTGTCTTCCGCTTCTCCAGTGCCTCAAACAGTGCTTCCACCTGAAACAGCTCTAGATTCTTCCCCTCCGTCTCTGGCGTTACTGGAATACTAATGGCCGCACCGGGATTGTCCTCGATATACCCAGCCTTCTTAAGCCAAGAAAAGAAGCTTTTAAGAGCCGTCAATATTGCCCCTACCGACCCCTGCTTTAACTGCTGACCTGACTCTAGATAAGTCTTGTAGCGTTTCAGATCGTTCATAGTAATCTGATGCCAGTCCTTGTTCACCCACAAACTGAACTGTCGTAGATGACGTTCATAGTTGCGTCGGGTGTTAGCCGCCAGGTTCTTCAGGGTGAGGAACTGTTCGATTCTGACTTGACGCAAGTTCACCACCGCTGGCTTAGGCAAGGGCGTTTCAGATGCAGGTTTGCTCTCCTCTAGTTTTTCTGTGCCGAACTCAATCAGACGGACGGTTGGGATGTCGGAAGTTTGAGAGAAACGCGACATAGATTTGACCACAGAACGAACTTGAAGATCACTATATAAGATCGGTGATTGTTACTCCAGATTTCTATATATAGCACTACGCATTTTGCTTAGGACGGATTTCATGCTTAGAAGCTGGCAACCGAATAGTTCTGCTCGATGAATGTCTTAACACGCTTTAGTAGCGCTATAAAATCTGGAATAAGAATCACAGATCTAATAGTGTGATCTTGAACTTCATGCTCTGTGGTGTAATTGATGTTGCGTTTTGCTCAACGCTCCGACATTCCACCCGTCCGTCTCATTAAGCTTGACAGGAAAAACCGGAGGAGAACAATTCCTAGTCAAACTCGACTTATGTGTGCAGGGCCGGTTCAAGGAACTTCCTATGGAACTTCTAAGGCTTATTCACTTGTAGCGATTTTCGTTGCTTTCCCTGAGATCTTCTTTGCGTTAAGCCCTTGATGAACTCTATAGCATCATCCACAAACGTATAGACAATCGGCACCACAATCAGCGTTAGCAGAGTCGAAATCACCAGCCCTCCTAAAATCACAGTTGCAATAGATGAATAGGCATCCGAGCCAATTTCAGGGAAGAAGGCCAGCCGAACTACAACAATTAGTGTGGTCAGTGTAGTCATCACAATTGCTTTTAGCCGTACTGGTCCAGCCTGTGAGATCGCCTCCTCTCTGGAAATACCTTCTTTTCGCTTGGTTATAATCAGCTCCAATAGCAAAATTGCTGCTGACAAAGACAGTCCCGAGAGAATGATAATCCCCAGAATTGAGACCGTGGACAGCGTTTGATTGGCGAGAATCAACCCACCAAAGACACCCACGAGTTGCAACGGTACCGATAGCATCATCACCAAGGGGTGAATAAAGGAATTGAACTGGATGACCAGAATGATATAAATCAGCACTAGCGAAATGGCTAGACCATCGAGCAGGCGTGTGAACTCAGTCATCATATCGGTCATATCACCCATGGAGTCAATCCCATAGCCAGGTGGAATCTCTAACTCAGCTCCAGCACGCATGGCGATCGCCATACTCAGATCCATTGAAGCAGGACCCTGACGGCGGTAGTAACCATTGACATAAACCACCCGCTTGCCGTTGACATGTTCAATCAACGTTGGTCCTTGACGATAGTCGAGCTGCACCAGTGTATTCATGGGAACCTGTTTGCCATAGGATGTTGTCAGGTAGGTGCTTTCTAAATCTTGGACTGTTCCCCGATCCACTTCGTCATAGCGTACTAAAATTGAATTTTGTCTTAGATTTGGTCGGTTGTAAGAACGCTGGGTCATACCGCCATTAAGGGCAAATCGGGCTTGGGTGGCAATGGCTTCTACATTCAAACCCAACTCCTGGGCACGGCGGCGATCAATATTTAGCATTAGCTCTGGCTGAGTCATGGCTGCGCTGGTGTGAGCCATCATTAGTCCCGGTGTTTCTTCAGCAATCCGCAACACGTTGTTCGCCAGTTTGTGGAGGATATCGAGATCATTGCCATAGATCGCTAGCTGAACGGGTGCAGCGGAGGTAGCCATTACATCCACACCCATTTCTTTGAGCGCCAGCCGTCGGATACCGGAAATCGTTGCCATTGCCTCGGCATGAACCTCATCCATCACTTGCCAGATGTCACGCTTACGATTCAGCTTCAACGTCACGGTGAGCGAGGCAGTATTGGCATTGCCCATACTGTAGCCCGTGAAGTAGGTGCTATTTCGGGTAAGTTCAAAGCCCACTTGGGAGGAGACTTTTTCCACCTCAGGCTGTTGGAGTAACAGCGCTTCTAGCTGGGCAGTACTGGAATCGGTTTTAGCAAAGGAACTACCTGCCTCCATTTCTAGTGAAGCCATAAACTGCCCGGAATCGCCTAGGGGCATCATTTCCTGAGGTACGAGCGGATAGAGCGAGATTGCCAGCACCACCGTAGAAGCGATGACGGCCAAAGTCACTTCCCGGTTGCGAAGCGTTAGCTGTAAGAGCCAGCTATAACCGCGTTCTAATTGTCGGAAACTATAGCTAATGGGGGTCAGCAGTTTTTGTAACCAAGTTTTGTGACGGGTTGGAGGCCAGGTGCGATAAAAGAATGCTGCCAGGAGTGGTACCAGCGTGACCGACACCACTACCGACGCCACAAATGCAAAAATCATCGGCCACACAAGGCCCACAAACATGAGTCCTGTCAGACCACCAGACAGCATGCTCGGCAGCAAGGCAGCTACCATCACACAGCTGGCTGCAACACTGGCTAAAAAGACTTCACCAGTTCCCCGAATAGCCGCTGCTAGCGGACGGAATCCCTGGCGGATTTTTTGCTCGATGGCGTCAATCACAATAATGGAGTCATCCACCAACTTCCCGATCGCCATCATCATGCCAATCAATGTCGAAGAGTTGAGGGACATCTGCATGGGGCCAAAGGGTAATGTTGAAAGCGCCAGCGACATGGGAATAGAAATCATGATCAATGCTGTGGCACGAAAATCTTCTAGGAAGAGTAAAATAACTCCCCCAGCGAGAAGAACACTGATGAGCAATTCCTTAAACGTGCTCTGCAAAATGATATCGACCAGGAAGGAGTTGTCATAAGCTTCTTGAAATTCCAATCCTGGATATTCCTGTTTAATCTTCTCTAGTTCTGCACGCACCCGTTTAATCACTGCAGGTGAACTAGAGTCCGGCTTTTGAATAATGTTCACAGCGAGGGCCGCTTGGCTGTTGTAGCGGTAACTGCTGCGCCGTTCTTCAAAGGTATCCTCAACCGTCGCCACATCCCGAAGATAGACCACTTGGCCATCGCGCTCTAGAAGTGGATAGGCCAGCAATGCTGCTGCATTTTGCACCCGCTCATCAGTGCGCACGAGGATTTCTGTGTCCCCCTGAGTTAGGATGCCAGAGCCTTGACTCAAATTATTCCGATCCAGAGCATCACGCACCTCTACAATAGATAGCCCATAGGCTCCCAACTTTTGGCGATCGACAATCACTTGGAGCTGTCGGCGGTAACCACCAAGGATCGAAACTGCCTGGACATTTTCCACTTGGGTGAGTCGATCCACTAGGGTATTATCGGCAAACTCCCGTAACTGCACCGGGTCCCATTGATCCCCCATCAGGGCCAAGGTCAACACAGGGCGGTTTAAGGGGTCAATGGGCAACACCCAGTAGGAACGGGCGTTAAGTCCTTGCAGTTCAGTATCTCCTTCCGCTGCGTTCATAAGGCTTTGGACGGACTGCACTGCCCGGTTAATGTTGCCGCCCCAGCCAAACTGGATCGTTACTATGGATAGATTTTGCTGGGAGGTTGAACGCACGAACCGGACATCTTCCAGTACCGTCATTCGCTGTTCCAGAGGTTTGGTAATATAGGCTTCCACTTCCTCCGGTGAAGATCCAGGGGCCTGGGTAATGACGGCTACCAGCGGACTTTCCACGTAGGGCATCATCCTCACTGGCAGCCCCAGTAAAACCAGTAGTGACAGGATCAAGATGCCGATATAGAATGCAGTCACTAGGACTGGATGCTTGATAGACCAGCGGGTAAGGAATTCTTTCACTAAAGTTACTTGATGTTAAAGGCTAGGGTTGCAGGTTCAGCATCCTTGGCCTTCACCTGAACTGTCCAAGGACCTGCCATCCCAAAGTTGGTTTTAATTTTGAACTCCTGGGCTTTATCTCCGGGTTCCACAATGGCCAGGGAGGTCATATCTGCTTCGCCTTCCATAGGCATTGAGACTTGGACAGAGACATCATCTGGTGTGAGATTCTCCTTTTCAACGTGGACCACAAGTTCGGCATCGCCCATGGGCATTTCGGCGGATTTAGGACTCACCAAATGAATATCCTTGGACTGTTTTGCCTGCTCTGTGCCTGAAGTTTGGCTGTGGCCCATGTCTTCCCTATCGCCATCGGACTTGGATTTTGCCTGCTCTGTGGGAGCTTCTGCGCTGTCCGGTGTCTCTGTAGCTTGTTCTCCTGATTGCGCACTACAGGAAAATAGAAATGTGCTCACGAGAGCGATCGCCAAAAATAATTTCTTCATATCAGTCCTCATAATGAATGCTGTTGATATTGTTTGAGGTCAATTCAATTCCTCGAAAGGCGCTCTATTGAGCCGTTAGCTTGAACTGGGCGCGTCCTTGATGCTCGGCATCCTTGATTTGGGCCTTAATCACCCAGTCTCCCTTCATCCCAAAGTGGGTCTTAACCCGGAACTGACCCGGTTTCGGCAAAGCTTTGAGGTCTACCATGGCAGTCATAGGAGCCATATTTTTCATGGGCATCGTCACATCCACTACGAGCTGCTTAACGGCCAAGGGGGATTGAGTGGCCGCATCGACCACTTGCAAAATCAACTCCTCGGTTCCGGCCTTCACAGTTTTCGTCTTGGGACTGACCAGCTGAATTGAGACATTTCCTGCTGTCGGTGTAGACAATGAAGCCACGGGCTCACCAGCCGCGTTGACGACCGCAACCTTTGAGTCCTCTAACAATCGCGAAGTGCCCGTTGTAATGACACGATCGCCAGACTTCAAGCCCTTAAATATTTCAACGCGATCACCACTCACGAGTCCCTGTTTTATCCTGCGCCGCACTGCAACTGCCTCTTCGCCACTACCCTGCACCACCCACACCGCTGGCTGCCCCCGAAACTGATGCAAAGCCGTCTGGGGGACGGACAGTGTTGCGGGTTTACTGGCTTTGATGATCTGCATTTCTAGAAACTGCCCCGACAGTAGTTGATCGCTGGGGTTATTCACCACTGCTTCCACTGTGACTGTGCGGGTTTGGGGATCCGCGCTGGGGAAAATGCTGGTGATTTTGCCTGTAATCGGTGGCATCTTCGTACCCGGAATCACGGCTTTGACGCGGGTTCCTTTACCAATGCCGACCGCATCAGCCTGAGCGACATTTGCTCGTAGCCTTACCCGGCTATAGTCCCCAATTTTGAGCACTCCCATTCCGGGCTGAACCACTACCCCCGGATCGGCCATCCGAGACTGTACAATCCCGCTAATGGGAGCGGTGAGATTGGTATAGCGCTCCATGACAACCGCTGTGTTTGCCTTTGCTTGGAATTGGTTGATCTTGGCACGGTCTCGCCCTAGCTCTGCCTTCATTCGCACCCACTTGGTTCTTGCTCCCGAAATTGCCGACTCCTTGGCTGTCACCTCTGATGCAACGAGGTCATAGTCGTTTTGGGAGATGGCCCCACCTGCGACCAGAGCTTTAAAACGTTTGGCCTTGAGCTTCATGTAATCCAGTTCAGCAGCCATACGGTCAATCTCACGTTGTTGTTCCTCTAACTGCATACTGTTGGCGACCAAAATCTCACGCATGACGTCCCTCTCAGCCTTCGCCTCGACCAAATCAGTTCGTCGCTCTAAAGCATCGAGTTGGACAATCACTTGACCCTTTTTAACGCGATCGCCCGGATAAATTGAGTAGTCCTTGAGCTGCCCCGCGATGCGCGGGTACACCGTGACTTCAAGATAGGGATATACCGAGCCTGTGTACTGAACCGTTTCCTGAACCAAACCGGGACGGATTTCCTCTACCTGAACGGGGACTGCATTGAATGCCCCATCCACGGCCATCATCTCATCATGGGACATACCCCCATGATCCATTGCTCCCTGCTCTGTATCTGACATCGCCATCCCACCGAAATGTTTGACAGCAAACCAGATGCTACCTGAGAGGACAATGAAAATGCCCAACGCCAATAAGCTTCGGAACGGACGAAAGCCAAGGGAATGGCTGATCGAGGCGACCTGAGAGTCATTATCCTCGCACGCATCGGCCTCAGTCTCCTTGGCTTTGGCTAGCGAAGAAACAGATATTTCCGACTCAGCTTGGTTCGGCTCGACGCTTTCTTGGGGCATTTTTTTACTGAATTTGCCTAGCTGAACTGAATAAACGCTTGCTTACACAAGCATAAATACCAATTATGAAATCAGGATGAGATAGCTGAGATCCAAACAATAGAAAAAAACTCAATCTAATGGGGATTGTTCGTTTCCCTTGCAATGGCCAAATCAACTAAATGGTTGTGACAAACCAATCAAGAACATTATCTGGATCGGGTTGTTACTGTCTCAGGTCAAGCTATTTCATTATGAAGTTGAACAATGGCAGAGGGTAATGGCTCTGGCAAGCGAGTAGATTCTGGCTTACCTTCAGTAGTTGCTGCGAAGATCAGGAACGCTCCCATACCAGCCATAAGCGCGTTTTCAGCAAAGCTGATGATACCCAGTGGTGTCTTGGTATTACCGCCCACGCAGGCACAATTCAACGCCAGCTTATCGATATAAACTGCCTTGAACACTGAGATAGCACCATTGACTCCAATCAACAGAGAACTAATTCCGGTTAACAGTGGTGCCACTCCAGATAAGAAACCTAGGCCAATCAGCAGTTCCGCAAAGGGGTAAGTTCTACCATAGGGTTTGAATGTTTTGGTAATAAGGTCATACTTTTGAAATCCTTCGACAAAGGCATCTAGATCCATCAGCTTCAGGGATGCCAGCATCGATAGTGATACCCCCATAAAACCTGTCATTCCTAACGAGGTTGCAAGGGTAATTAAACCAGCCGTGGAGAAGAGGACAATCACAGGTGTGTAGGAGTAGTCAGCAGACTCAACTTCCACACCAAAATGTTGGGCCAGATCGGTATAGCCGCCGATACGTTCCTCTCCAAAAAAAATTTGCGGCGTGGTGGGAACGTCATATTTTGCTTTAAATGCCTCCACCTCTTCCATAGAGCGCAATTGGTGGTCTTCATACTCAATGCTTTGCTCATTGAGCAAATTGATGGCCTTCAGGCCCCAGGGACAGTCATGGTCTGGGGTAGACATTCGATAGAGTCTAACAGTTGTCTGGGTTGTGTTTAAGGTCGTCATAACTCACCTACTCTGTGCGATTAGAGTCATTCTTAAGCTAAACCCTACAGTTGACTAGAGAGTCAAGGGGCCAACATCGCTTACCTGGATTATCAACTTGACCCTATAGTCAACTGTAGGGTTTAAAGTGAAGGTAGTTTTCAACCAAACGGAAAGATGATAACAGCCATACGCCTGAAAATTGGTGAGGTTCGACGGCAAACTGGGGTTGCTGTTGGGGCATTGCGATATTACGAAAGCTTGGCGTTAATCCACTCAGAACGCGGAGACAATGGCTACCGCTACTATCCCCAAGAGACTGTGCGGCAGGTGCAGTTTATCAAGAAAGCACAAACCTTGGGTTTCTCCCTAGAAGAGATTCGGGAAATCCTCAACATTCACCAACAAGGAGATATTCCTTGTGAATGGGTTCAATCCCTGCTGCAAGATAAGATTGAACAGCTTGATCATCAAATCCAGCAGATGATCACCTTTAAATCCGAATTGGAACACTATCGAGATCGCTGGGCGACCAACCAGCCTCGACCTCAAACCGATGATATCTGCCCTCTGATTGCAACGGTTTCCTTGTAACGTTTATGCGAGTTCTACTGGTCGAAGATGAACCAGATTTAGGCGCTGCCATCAAGCGCACTCTCACCCAAGAAGCCTATATCGTTGATTGGGTTCAAGATGGTTTAGAGGCTTGGGGCTACCTGGAGAGTCAGTGGGCACAATATACTCTCGCCATTTTTGATTGGCTATTGCCAGGACTCTCCGGCGTGGAGCTGTGTCAACGCCTCCGCACTCAGAATAGCCCCCTACCTATATTGATGTTGACAGCAAAAGATCGCCCGGAAGACACCGCCGAAGGCTTAGATGCGGGAGCCGACGATTATTTAGTCAAGCCTTTTCGTAAGATTGAGCTTTTGGCCCGACTGCGAGCATTGCAGCGACGTTCCCCCTACTTTCAACCTCAGCAACTCCAGGTAGGACGGCTAACCTTAGACTATGGGACTCACAACGTCTCTATCGCGGACGTAGATGGGCAAGTCCCGCAAAGTGTTCTCCTGACCCACAAAGAATTTCAACTCCTAGAATATTTCATGCAGCATCCAACGCAGATTGTGACCCGCGATCAGATCCTCAACCAGCTCTGGGGGGCTGATGCTTATGCTGTTAGTAATGTGGTGGCCGCCCTCATGCGTCAACTGCGGCGCAAGCTTTCTGAACAGGGCTGTGAAAATGCCATTGAGACGATCTATGGTGTTGGCTATCGTCTCAGCCTATGAATGAGATAAAGCTATTTCGTCAGACGCGCTGGCGTTTGGCAACTTGGTATGCAGGCGTAATGGGCATCATTCTTGCCCTAAGCGCTTTGGGAGTTTATGAAGCCATTGATCATGCCCACCGGATTGCCGCAGATCGAGAATTAAAGTCCATTGCAGGCCGACTACATGACAACCTAGAACCCACGTTACAGCAGCCGGGTATTATCTCAGACGCTGCAAAGCGTTTCTTACCAAATTCTTGTGTTGGTTTCCATCAATGCTCAACGGCTATTGTTGCCAATCACTCACCTGGAGAGGTATTCCAAGGTGGCTACTACATTCGACTGCTCAGTCCTACCGAAGAACTCTTAGCCATGGCTGGACTCAAGACTCAGGGGTTGCCCATGACCTCACCGACGAAACCATGGCAATTTCTCAAGGACCAATCAAAAATCCGCTATCGCCAAATTACTCTACCGCTACAGAATTCAAATGTACCCCTATGGGGATATTTGCAAGTGGGTAGTTCTCTGGAAGTCTCTGACCAATATCTGGCGTCCGTGAGATTGGCATTTTTTATCGGTTTCCCCTTAACACTAGCTTTTGTGGGAGTGGCCAGTTGGTGGCTAGCAGGGCAGGCGATGCGCCCAATTCATCAGTCTTATCAGCAGATGCAGCAGTTCACCGCCGATGCCGCCCATGAGTTGCGGACGCCCATTGCCGCAGCACAAGCAACGGTAGAATCCGTCTTAGACGCTCCTCACCTTTCGGAAACCGAGACGCGAGAGACACTTAAAGTTCTGGATCGTCAACACCAGCGCTTGTCACAACTGATTCAAGACTTGCTGTTGCTAACGCGATTGGATCGTCAGGCCCAAACCAGCCCGGAGCAGTCCTGTTGTCTTCAAGATTTGGTGAATGATATTGCTGAAGAGTTGGCAGCTCTGGCCTTGAATAAACAGGTGCAACTCCAAACTGATATTCAGGTTGATCAGCCGCTGCGGGTTAATGGGGATGAAGCACAGTTGTACCGCCTCGTCTTCAATCTGGTGATCAATGCGATTCAGCATACTCCTGAAGGGGGCAAAGTCACACTTTCGCTAGAGAAGAAAGACCAGCAGGCGGTGATACAGGTGCAAGATACGGGAGTAGGGATTACCCCTGAATACCAATCAAAAATCTTTGACCGCTTTTATCGCGTGAATAGCGATCGCAACCGACAAACGGGCGGCTCGGGTTTGGGGCTGGCGATTGCTCAGGCGATTGCAAAAGCGCATAGAGGCAAGATCCAGGTCCAGAGCCGATTAGGTCAAGGTTGTTCTTTTCGAGTTTACCTTCCCCAGGCAACGAAGTACCCCCTATGCTAGGATTCGGGCATGACACGTCAAGAAATGCTGCAAACGATTAGTCACTTATTACAGCAACAGCCTCAAGAGAAGCTGGAGGCTGTTTTGGGTTGGCTGGAACAGAGCGATGATGACTTTGAACGACGACTGCGTACTGATGTAGAAGCGGGGCAGTTCGATCAGCTCATTGCTGATGTTATCGCTGAAGATGAAGCAGGAGAGACAATCAATCTTGAAGCATCGTGCGACAAAGACCTTTTGGAAGCTGTATAACAAGCTGTCTCCTGACCTGCAACGCCAAGCCCGCAAACAGTATCGACTGCTTCGACGTCATCCACAACATCCATCTTTACGATTCAAACCCGTTAGCAAACTGTGGTCGGCAAGGGTCAACGATGATTACCGGGCCTTAGCAGTCAAACGTGATGATGCTTACGTGTGGTTTTGGATTGGTCCCCATCGTGAATACGACAAAATTCTTAGCAGTAGTCACTAGATTGGGCTAGGAGAGACCAGCGGCTTAGGCTCTGAGTTAGTGATTGCAAATGCCATTGCAAAAGCACATAAAGGCAAAATGCAAGCCCAGAACCAGTTAAGGTAAGAGACTACCTTTGCGGTACTTTTCCAGAGCTGTAAGTTGGGCCAGCGGGCGCATTTAAACAGAAAGTTGCGCTTTTACTTGAAATCCTTTTCCTGCATAGCTTCAAGATCGCGATATTGGAATTTGCTAAGAAAACCCTCGTTAATTTAGTGCTCTGGAATTAGCCAGTATTTTGCCCTAAACAGCAGAAGAAAAATCATCTAAAGATCAAACTTGTCATCTTGCTCATTGAAAAGCGCAATCACATCTCCTTGCCTGAAACCAATCCCGACCTCAGTTCAGCAAAATACGGGAGTACTATCAGTCAATGACTTTCGATATTGATGCACTGTTATGGGCCTGTGCTGTCTTTATATCTGTCCGGATAGGCTTGGGCATAAACCAGCGACCAAACCGGGCATAGAGGGCCGGAATCACCAGCAAAGTGAGAGCTGTGGAGGTGAACAACCCTCCCAGGACAACAATCGCCAATGGCTGGAGGATTTCGTTGCCTGCACCGTTGGTGATTGCCAGGGGCAACATCCCCAGGGCTGAGGTCAAGGCTGTCATCAGAATGGCGTTTACTCGTTCTAGTGAACCGTGGAACACCGCTTTCTGGAGTGGCAATCCCTCAGCAAACTTGCTGTTGTAATTGTCCACCAGCAATAAACCATTGCGAACGGCCACCCCAAACAGGGTGATGAAACCGATCAATGAGGCTACTGACATAACACCACCTGTCAATAGGATAGAGACGATTCCCCCTACCAGTGCTAGGGGTAGGTTGATCATGATCGCCACGGTTGCAGGGAGGGATTTGATGGAGAGGAACATCAGCACCGCAATCGCAATCGCCGCCAGAATGCTGTACACCAACAGATTATTAGTGGCGCTTTGCTCTGCCTCGAACTGCCCACCATACTGAATGAAGTAGCCTTTGGGCAATTGCACCTTCTCTTGGATCTGGGTTTGGATATCACTAACGACGCTGCCCAGATCTCGATCAGAAACGTTTGCCGACACCACAATCAGGCGAGACACATCTTCGCGGTTGACGACATTTGCCCCCATACCATAGCCAACCTTAGCCACATCACCTAGTGAAATCACTTCTCCTGTTGATGTCGAAAGGGGAATGGCACTGATGGCATCCAAGCTACTGCGAGCCGATTCGGGCAATGTGACGGTAATATCAATCAACTGCTGATCTTCTGGCACCTGAGAAACAACCCGACCGTTCAGGGCCGTTTCCACCACGGTCGAGAGTTGGGCCATCGTCAGACCATAGCCCGCTGCGGCTTTCCGATCGTACTGAATCTGCACCTGGCGAATGGGCAGTTGAGGCTCAAGCTGTAAATCCACTATCCCTGCAATCGGTTCGACGGTATCGCGTACCTGTTCACCAATACTCCGAAGTTCGGCCAGGTCCGGACCAAAGATTTTGATCGCAATTGCGCTCCGTACCCCAGAGAGGACCTCATCCATCCGGTGAGAGATAAACCCACCCACGTTAGGCGCGACCCCAGGCAGTTTCAGGAATGCTTCTCGCAGTTGCTTAACGCTAGCGTCCCGATCCTTCAAGGCTTGGTCGCTGAGTTCGATATCGACGTGGGCCATGTTCACACCCGCACCATCAGCATCGCCCGGAGAACGACCAGCCCTTACCTGAACCCATTTATACAGAGGATTGTCCTTCAAAGAGTTGGCCAGGGCATTGCCCGCACCATTGGTGATATCCAGCGAGATGCCGGGAAACAGCACCATTGAATTTACAAGAGATGTTTCCTGAAACTCTGGCAGAAACACCCGCCCCAATGACGGCACGATCACTGCGACTGCCACCAAGGCCGCTAGAGCCAGGGCGAGAATAAGCTGAGGGACTCGCATTGACAACCTCAGAAGCGGTCGATAGAGCTGTTCGGCCAATCGTGACACGAACGTACCTTCCTGGGGCAAATTCTGATTTGCTAGCAAAATGGCACAGAGGGCAGGCGATAAGGTCATCGCCACTAGAGTGGAAGCCAGAATTGAGAACAGATAGGCCAGTCCCATTGGGGCAAAGATGCGACCCTCCACCCCAGTCAAGCTAAAGATAGGAGCAAACACGACGACAATAATCACCGTGGAAAAAATCACTGCTAGCCGTACCTGAACTGAGGTATCAAACACCACTTGAAAAGAAGGTTTGGGATTGCCCTGGGCCTGATTCTGGCGCAGACCACGATAGCAGTTCTCCATATCCACAATTGCATCGTCCACCACCGAGCCGATGGCAACTACGAGCCCCCCCAAGGTCATCGTGTTGATGCCCAGGCCAAAGGCTTTCATGAACAGTAGGCCAATCAGCAGCGATAGAGGAATGGCGCTGAGGGTGATAATCGCCGTGCGCCAGTTCATCAAAAACAGCAACAGGATCACCGATACGATCACCACCCCCTGGAGGAGAGAGCCGCTGACATTGCGAATAGCCAAATCAATGAAGTTAGCCTGCCGAAACGTGCGGGTCACCTGCACATCTCCTGGGAAGGTGGGTCGCAAATCAGCGATCACATCCTCAACTGTTTTAGTGACGGTGGGTGTATCCACTGCTGGCTGCTTATTAATCATCAACACCACCGCTGGCTGACCATTCAGGCTGGCATCACCCCGCTTCAGAGCGGCTCCAGTCTGCACAGTGGCCACATCCCGTAGCAAAATCGGCTGGTCATTCTGTATCTTGACGACCGATCCCTGCAAGTCCTCAATGGATTGAATTTGCCCCATGCCTCGCACTAGCAGTTCCCGGCCCCCTCCAATCAAGAAGCCACCTGGCGCATTGGAATTGGCACCGGTAGCAGCAGTAGTGACTTCATTGAGGGATACGTTGAGATCCCTCAGCTTTGCAGGATCAATCAGGATCTGTTCCTGTCGCTCATCACCCCCATAAATCGTCACCTGGGAAACGCCTGGGACTGAGAGAATCTGGTTTCTCAGGGTGACATCTACCAGGCGACGCAGATCAATCATGGACGTCTGTCCTTGACCATCAACGGTGAAGGCGTACTGCAAAATCGTGCCCAACGGTGACACCAACGGTGAGATTTCTGGCGGATGAGTATTTTCGGGGAGTTGGCTGGTGACCTGTTGCAAGCGTTCAGTCACGGCTTGGCGTGCTTGATAGATGTCGGCATCTTGATCAAACACGACGCTGACCATCGACAGACCCACCTTTGAGGACGATCTCACCGTCGTTACCCCTGGCAAGCCATTGACCGAACTCTCAATGGGCACGGTGATCTGAGTTTCCACTTCTTCAGGGGCTAGGCCGATGACTTCCACCTGGATATCTACCTGGGGCGGGGCGAAGGATGGGAACACATCCAGTGGCATTTGGGTGACGCTGAAGATACCCCAAATCGTGACCGCGATCGCCCCCGCGACAATGAACCATCGCTGAGCAATGGAATTTTTGAGAATTTGATTCAGAAGTGCATTCAGCATCTATCGAGAATTTCCCCTAACTGTTGGAATAGGTGTCTTATGAGAGGGTGTTTTTCTTTTTACGACCGTTGCTGATCAACACAATCGCCACGACAGATAACCCAATGCCGCCTCCCACTGCAGCCAGCAGAGTCTTAGGCATACCACCAGATTTTTCAGCGGTGGCAGCTTCACTGGGATCGCCTTTGACCATATCGCCTTTCTCGTCGGCCTGAGCATGAGCTTCATTGGTTGCAGGCGCTGCTTCTGTAGCTTGAGTTTTGCGAGACTCAGCATACAGAGACAAGCTGCCCTCAGTCACTAGCTGCTCATCAACCGATAACCCTTCTAAAACTTCGACCATTTCGCCTTTGGTTGCTCCTGTGGTGACGGGCACCGGCTCATAGAAATTTTCGTACTGCACAAATACCAATTGCCGACCGTTATCTTCGACCAGAGCAGTCACGGGAATCATGACAGTACCACTAGCATCAGCGGCAGGCTCAATAGAGGTGACCTTAATGCCGAGCAACGAATCGGTTTGAGTGTTGACCTCGACACGATTCACGCCGCCTTCAGCCTGGAACTCATCGCCATGACCCACGTGGGCCATGGCAGCAGGTGTGCTCATAGCAAGGCTCAAGGCTAGAATAGAACTCAATAAGGGCAACTGCTTCATGGTATTTCCTCGCAATTTTCGACAGCACGCAGCAAAATCCCCAACAGGATGCCACAGGGCAGATGAAAATCAGATGAAATGAGCACGACTCCGGTAGAATCGGCTTCGTGGTGGATAGCTTCGGTGCTATGCGGATTCTACTGGTAGAAGACGAAGAAGATTTGGGACTGGCGATTAAGCAAGTGCTGGTCGGGGAAAAGTATGTGGTGGACTGGGTTACTGACGGGGCACAAGCGTGGCACTGCTTGGAAAGCCAGTGGACGGATTACACGCTTGCAATTTTTGACTGGCTGCTGCCAGAACTCTCCGGCTTAGAGCTATGTCAGCGACTCAGAGCCCGCCAAAATCCACTCCCGGTGCTGATGCTGACTGCTTTGGGGCAACCTGAAAATCGCATCGCTGGGCTGGATGCGGGAGCCGACGATTATTTGGTGAAACCCTTCGTCATGGAGGAACTGTTAGCACGACTGCGGGCCTTACAGCGGCGATCTCCCCAGTTAAAGCCCCAACAGTTAACCGTGGGTGTTTTTACCCTAGATGATGCTAACACGCTGCTTCAAATCGACCTCCCCGATCAGCCTGTCCAGGAGATTCCTCTCACACTGAAAGAGTTTCAGGTGTTGGCCTACCTGATGGAAAATTGTGATCGTATCATCCCCGGCAGTAAGCTACGCTCCCAGTTATGGGACATTGACGAAGAACCCATCAGTAATGTCGTCGCCGCTCAGATCCGCCTGTTGCGCCGCAAGTTTGACCGCTATGACTGCGATTGTCCCATCGAAACAGTACCGGGGCAGGGATATCGCTTTAGGATATCCCCATGAATAGCCAACAGCTTTTTCGTCGGAGTCGCCTGCGGTTAGCCGCCTGGTATGCCCTGGTCATGGGAGGGATTTTGGGCCTATTGGGCTCGGGAATGGCCCACATTCTGGTGCAAGCGAACTGGGCCGCACTAGAGCGTGAAATTGAGTCCAGTGCGGGGACGTTGCACGATAGCCTAGAACCAATGCTGCCCCCTGCACAAGACCCGACAGGGGTGCTGCAGCAAATCTTTCCTGATCTGTGTGTAGTAGAGCAACCCTGTGAACCTAATCCATCTCTGATTCAACGCCACACCTTAGGAATTAGCGATCGGACCACGTATTACATTCGCCTATTCGATAACCAGGGAAACCTGCTGGCCTATTCCCCCAATCAGCCAGAATCGCTGTCTTCCACCCTAAACCCCGATACCTGGCAAACCCTACAAACCAAAGATAGCCAACGCTATCACCAGTTCACCACCATTCTTCACGGTGCGGCCCACACCCATGCTCTCGATGAGGAACCTCACAAAGCTCCCTCCTGGGGATATCTTCAGGTGGGACGGACCCTTGCCGCTTTTGATGCAGAACGGCAGCGGTTGCAGTGGATTTTAATTGGGGGCTTACCCTTGGCATTGGGGTTGGTTGCCGTTTCGAGTTGGTGGCTATCGGGTAGGGCAATGCAGCCGATTTATCAGTCCTACCGACAGCAGCAGCAGTTTACCGCCAATGCTGCCCATGAGTTGCGGTCGCCCCTTGCCAGCCTTCTTGCTACGGTAGAAGCTATTCTCCGTCTACCACCAACACAGTCGGAACAAGTGCCAACGTTGTTGAAAACGGTGGAGCGTCAGGGTCATCGTTTAAGTCAGCTTGTGACCGATCTTCTCTTGTTGACCAGTCTGGAGCAAAATACTACGGCACAACCGCCCCAACCTTGCTGCTTGAACGATATCGTTGCCGACTTGACAGAGGAATTTGCAGAGTTAGCTGCCACAACCCAAATCCATCTCAATCATCAGATACCCGATATCGAAATCCGCATCATGGGTCAGGAATCGCAACTCTATCGCCTGGTGTCTAACCTGATGGCCAATGCGATTCAGTACACGCCACCAGGTGGTTCGGTCATGGTGTGTTTAGCTGCTCACGATCGTATTGCCACTATTGCCGTCAAAGATACGGGAATTGGCATTCCTCTAGAAGCGCAAAGCCATGTTTTTGAACGCTTTTATCGAGTGAACAGCGATCGCTCTCGTAAAACTGGGGGTATGGGGTTAGGACTTGCCATTGCTAAAGCAATTGTGCAACGGCACCGGGGGCAACTTGCCCTTGATAGTGAGATGGGGCAAGGCAGTGTATTTACTATTTCGCTTCCTTCTTGATAATCAGCCATTCTGAGCCTGTTCTATGCAGGCATTGGTTTGAATCTAGTCGGGGTAAATTCCCCGTAAAAGAGTCCATGACTTGTTCCTCAATTCTCGATCCCCTCAAAGCCCAAAAATCTGTTTTCGAGACTTTGGGCCTTTTTTGACTACTTAGTGATTAGACATAGCTCACATAGGATGCATCTAGATTCAGGGATTCCACAGCTGTATTTTCAACAATGGCAATTAGATCATTGCCACGATAGATACCAGCACCAGAGACGTCACCTTCAGAGGCTGCTCCTAAGCTGTATTTGTTGGCATTGCCGCTTAGCTGAATCATATCGTCAGCCGCATTGAAGTCCGTTAAAACAGCAAATCCATCATAAACAGGAGAGTCATACGCAGAGCCACTGGCATCTCCTAAGACAAACAGATCATTGCCGATTCCACCCGTGAAGGTGTCATACCCTTCTAAATCAATCAGGGTATCGTTACCTGTACCACCCACTAGGCGGTTAGAACCCGTTCCACCGATGAGGGTATCATCTCCCCCACGACCTTCTAGGAATCCTTCACCGACACGGGAAAGGGTGTCATCAGCGGAACCACCCGTCAAACCACTCGCAGCAGAGGTTGAATCTTGGTAAACCCGGATATTGTCAATATCAAAGCTGCTGGGAAACTCGGTAGTATCATCAGGAGATCCGGGCCAGTTGCCACCTACGGCTAAGTTCGCCAACATATACATGGGTTGGTCAGGAACGTTCTCAGTCGTATTGAAGACTTCCATGCCATCGATAAACCAAGTCAATTCACCGGGTTGCCAGTCCACTGCAAAGGTGTGCATGCCATCCGCAAAGTCAATGCCACTAAACCAGCTACCTTCCATGCCGTGATTACCGGGCTGACTGGGATCTTGATAATGAACAGTGGTGTAGGCTGTGCTGGTGTCGTCGCCCAAGATTTCCATGATGTCAATTTCGGGGGGCCACTCACCAGATTCGGGCAGCATCCAGAAGGCTGGCCATAGTCCTTGCCCCGTAGGAGATTGGCCACTGATTTCAAAGTAACCATAGGTGAAAGACATGCTGTCATGGCCGGAAATCATGCCTGAGGTATAGTCAAAGGTTTTACCAGAGTCAAACCAGGTCTCTCCTTCGACGGTTTCTTCTTTAGCAACGATGGACATTACACCGTCATTGAATTCGAAGTTACCGCCGTCGGTGTAATATTGCAGTTCGTTATTGAAGGAGTTGGTGCGGCTGCCGTAGTAGTACTCGGTGTCCCACTTGGTGCGATCTAGCTCTGTACCATTGAATTCATCATTAAAGACCATGCTCCAGTTGGCTTTAGAGTCAGGATGAATCCCAGTGTCGAGATCATCATCAACGGTGACACCATCCCCAAAGTTCTTTTCCCACCCTTGGCCTTTGATGCTGTGGCCTCGCTGCCAGTTTTCAGGTTTGGGCTTGTCTAGTCCAGGAGGAGTGAAGCCATTCCCTAAGCCTAAGCCCTTCCCTTTTCCAGGGAATAGTGTTGTTGGTGTGGAATTAGAGGTATCGATGCCTGTATTGCTAGGTGAGGAAACGGGATTAGAGGTCAAACCCAAGTTTCCTTGGTTTGAGGTGAGGTCTAAAGCATCGGGTTGTCCCATGCCCAGTTTAGATTGACCTTTGTTTCCTTTAGTTGTGGACTTAGGCATGATGGCACTCCTGTGTGTAAACGAAATTTATGAATGGTGAAGTCAGTCACTATCAATTAGAGTGGCTGGCTTCTCCCTGAAAGTTGATGCTTTGGGCAAGAAGCCAAAAGGATTGCCAAATTTATATCAAGAGCTTTTTGAGAGCTATCGCAGTGATGATTGATTTAGAATTCATGCTCTAGCGGAGAGCACGTAATATCTGATGTAATTCATCTAGGCAGTGTGGCAAAAAATTGATTTGTTTTTGACTCGAACTTAAATACAGACTAATCGTTGTAGCTACCTTGAATGTCAAGGAACTTCTTAATAAGAAAAACTTATGTCTTCTTCTGATCTCTCAAGATTCTTTTCACGACAATATTTCAAGATTTTAATAATTTCAAGATTTCATTTAGTGTCAGATATCGCGAGATCTAAGAATATCTTTTTTAGGTATATATTAGCTTCGCGATCAACTCTCTATTTCTTCCTAGATTTACTTTTTTTTCATATAGGAGGCCAGCTCCTCGATATATGACATCTCGGAGTCTTAACCCTTAAAACATCTAAAAACGACAGCCTACATAAAATCTAATAGACTGTGGAATTATCTATCCATAAGTCATCCAAGGATTTTTAGAGCATGACAACTTAACTAAATTAGTCAGGTAAATTTGATGCTAACTTTGATATTAATCTCAAATATTTAAAAAAAATCTCAATGTTATAAACATTGAGATCGATCCAGGTATAGGAAACTTATATATAATCTGATAAATATTATTTTACTTAAATTAGTTTCAAGCTCTTAATGCTGTACATGTATAGATGTATTTTTGTGCAGCTAATTAAGATTAAAAATTTTGAGTTTATTAATAAAAAATTTGTCATGCAAAATTCAAGATAATTCACAATATATGGCTAGTCAATATTTTGTATCTAGCTTATAAATCTATTATGGAATATGGATGTTTAATATGATGTCTTCGCAAAAGAAATTTGTGTATAAGAAATGTACAACAAGTATTCTTTAAACTACATCCCCCTGCCCCATCTAAGTTATGGAGTCGGTTATATCTCATTGCTTCTAAGTGTCACTGTACTTTCCGCAAGTTCGGTGGTCCCATTGGGTAAATCGCCTAAGAGACATAATTTGACGGATCGATTGGTCGGCGTTAGAGGAGCAGGCGATACTTCAAACCCTGATGTCCCTGAACCAGAACATCCTGGAGAGGCATTAGACACTCGATCTACTAATGGATTGCCTGCGGTATTAGAGACTGTTGCTCGGTAAATCACCTGTGGTCCTTGCCAGTCAGATCCAGAAGAAGTATCAAATGTGTAGTAAGCAACTATGGTGTCATCCGGCTTTGTGAGGTATAGAATCGCACTATAGTCGGTAGGGACCGTCCAACCTGACGGTGCCGTAGTAGACACTGCCTTAGCCTCTCTGATGTCATCAGCAATAAAGTCTATGGCACGATTCAATTTAGTATGCTGATCCACCTCAGCCTCTGATTGGCGATGGCTTTGCAAAATTGAAATTAACCCTGACCCTGCAAAGATTAGGAATATGCTGGTCACCACCATGCCGACCAGTAGCTCAACCAAAGTAAACCCTTGATTATTAGTATTCTTCAACGTATTAGAGACCTGATGGATTCTCTTGTCTTGGGCAGAAAACGGTATATGGGTAGTCACAATTTCTGAGATTGTAGAAATCATAATGTAGAGGTTTTGCAGTTGCTGGCCAATGTTGTAGTGGAGGAGCCCATATATTTCCCCACTCGGATCAATCCAATTCCAGGGGCAATCACCAGACACTTTGAGAGAGTATTTGCCTCATTGGTGATAGACAAAACTATGGTTTGTTCTGCGGTTAATGAAGAAGGTATTCGCCCCTTGAAGTCAAAGCTGAGAGGGGTAGCTAGTGAATGTCTGAGTTGGATCCCTTCTAGGGTTCGATTACCATTGCGCAAACAGTCTGCGGGGGAACTACTCAAAACAGCACTACTTCCCGTTGGTAGATTAATGGTGCAAGTCTTACTGAGACGGATAGCTTGGTCTTGACCTTCGATTAGAGTCCCTTCCAGCTCCGCTAAACCAACTTCTAGCTTTCGGGTATTCACCCAATTCAGGAAGCTGGGTGCTGCAATCGCTCCTAAGATACCCATGACTACCAAGACAATGACGATTTCGAGCTGGGTAAACCCTTGTTCACTATGGACAGGCAAAGAACGCATTAGGTACCACTTCAGAATTAGCTTGGGCTACGGTCTCCAGATTGTCATCCGTGACGTTATAGGTAACTTCTAAGATTTGATAGGGTTCTGCTGGCCGGACTGAGGTAGTCCTCTGCAGGGTGAATTCTTGGCCTAAGATAGTTTTTTGCCCGGATTTAGGCGTGCTACTGTTGTCTGTTTCTGATTTGACTGCTGGTAGCGATTCATCAAGATAGGCAGCAAACCCTCCTGTAGCTAAATGAGATCGACATCTCGCCAATACGAGAGCTGTAGAGTCCGCTTTTTGGTTATATACCAAAGGATTGAGCAAAGTGACTTCTAAATAATTCGTGCTGGTGATGGGGTCTGTTTGAATCTGAAGATTGGTAATAACGTTACTGTTAGTCTCTGTACCAATAACAATAGAATCTCCTGGCCTAAATCCTAGTTGAGTAACCTTGATCGTTGTATCCCCTGGAAGAGCATCAGCATAGAGTAATGCTGATGTGAGGGGGACTTGACCTACATCACTGGCTACAGCTTTAACATCCTCTAAGTCTTGCTGAATCCAGTTATTAGCTGCAGTCAACTGTTTGGCACGCATCTTGAACTTCGTTGAGAGAACCAAACCCTGCATGGCGGTCCCAATAAATAAGGCCAAAACCAGCATGGAGACAGCAACTTCAACTAAGGTAAAGCCTTTTTCATGAGATTTTCTGAGTGCTCTTATGATCACGGGAGGCTTCCTGGCTGTAAGGCTAAGTGAGGAGAATTCTACGAATAGACAAATTGGTTCGCTGATTAAGGAGTGGCTTCTAAGCGAGTCCAACTAGTTGCTGCAGACGTTTTATGGGACGCTGAAGTAACCACAACACCAGAATCTGTTAACAGCTGCTTCATGTTATTGGGCACTGTAATTTCAGCAGTGTTGGAGCTTGAGCCATCCCACTCTCTGACCCAAATAGCACCCCGTATATCAGGATTGCTGCTACCACCATTTATTCCCATACGGGCATCTGGGGCATGAATAAAAACATTGGTGGCTGTTGCCCCACCGTTGAAGGTGAAATTCTGATCAGAGAAGCTATCACCATCATCGACATTGCCATAAATACGGAATCGCTCTGGGCTACCTAGACCACTTCCATAGGTGCCGCAATTATTGGCAGAGCCTGAACAGGTATGGGCCAAAGTGGCTTGGCCACTCATATCAATATCGCCCGTAATGTAGAAGTAGATGGGTGCTGAGGTGGTATCAATGGTCACCTGATCACTGCCACTCAGAGTAATGTCACTGACTTCATAGTGATAAGCACCATCAGCACCTACAGTGTCTCCAGTCCGAGGAAAGCTGGTAGCACCACTAATCGAGACATTGATCGCACCTGGGGGAATTGTGGGAACAGGAGGCCATGTCACATCACGAACGTAAATTTGCCCCTGGACTACACCATTGTTGAAAGCATCAATGGCATCGCGTAAACCATTATTTGTCGGTTGACCATTGACACATTCACTCACAGGCACCGCACAATTTATCGTATCTGTGCAAATTACATTTCCTGAAATTGCACCCAAGACATCATTATTCCCTAAGGTGATATTTTGAGCCATTAATCCTGGAAAGCTAGCTAGGGAAGAAGATTGAGAGATATTCATCGTCTGCTGAATTCGCGATACAGCAGAAGAATTTGGGGGATGGCCCTTGACAATTACTGTGCCAGTTTCATCTCCTGAATTTGATATTCCATCTGGATCACTGTAGCGATAAGCTTCAACGGTATAGGTGTTGGTTGATGCAGTGGTCGGGATCTTGCCAGTCAAAAGGTTATTCACCCCTGTGAAACAAGGAGGCGGCTTTGCTAGAGACGACCATTCATCAGGACTACCCGCCCCTAAGAGGCTATTCGGGTCATAGTCTAATTTCAGCAGCATGTGATAGTTGTGATTTAGGAATCCGAGAGTTCGGGAGAGTCCTCCTTCAGCAACAGTGGCACTAGCGGTCGTTTGTTTTTGAGAAATAGCAGAGACTTGATCATCCCTAGACTTAATGCTTAAAGTCAGGGCTACTAGCACCATGATTAACCCAAAACCGATGGCAATTGGCAGAGCAAACCCCTCATCGGCGGCCTTTCTTCTGGATTTCAACATGCTTGATAAAAAAGAGGTCAATTAGAACTGTCTATGCAGATTCACCCAACCAAACTTAGATAAGTTTGATCAGGTCATCAACGTTAAAGTTTAGATAATGAATGAAGTCTACTTTGACGCTGATAGAGCGATAGATGTTGACAAGCCAGGGTGAAGAGATAAATTCACTCTTGTTTAAAAAAATATTGATATTTATAGTGAGCGAATTTAAGTCAAAAAATTACGCATTCACGATTTATTTTTTTTAAAATGCTTAATTCAAATTGGTTATCTAATAATATTCATTTTGTGTATATTTTCAATTATACGAACTTGAGCATTGTCTTCCTTCAGTAATTTTACACAGATTAACAACATGGAACTACGCTTGTCCTAGTTGAAATTACTGATGTAAATAGATATTGGAAGTGATACTTACTTATATTTTGCTGAGCTAAATCAGGTAGAATATTTATTCTATCTGGTCTCTTATCATTATAAGAACTCTATTTTTTTGCATTTAGAAAGAGTAGGATCATCAGATTAAACCTATATACTGTATGTACTCCTGGGCAGTATAGATAATTCACATCATCTATACTGCCCAAAGTTCTTCGAGTTTTAAGTTAGAGATATTTGGTCGATCCAGAAGCCTTTTGTTGAAGCGAATGAAGATGACCTGATTGCACCAAGCTTTAGCAGATAAAAACCTCAATGCTTTACACATTGAGGCTACACACATGGTATGAGAACGTTCTTATTATAGCGGCCAGGGCTATAATCTTTTCTAACTTAACTTAGTGTGATTAGATCGAAATGCGTATCAACACTGATTTATAGTGAAGAGAAGTACTTGCGGTTTCCGTACAAGGATTAATGAATATTTAGTGTCTATCTATAAGATGCAGAATAGAATTTTTATGGGAATAAAATTTGTATCTAGCAATTCTCATTTATCTAATGTGAGTCGTTAGATTATAAGAGATTGAACATTTTTCTGAGTTGCTGGTTGATATAGACTCAGATTCTAATCAGCCAAAGTTTTTGGGCTCAGTTGGCCAGAGTCACTGTCTGAGTAAAGCAAACTTTTTTGTTCTCCGAACTGGAGTTCAAGACTATTCTGGTGGCGATGGTGTAGCAAAGCTGTTCCTCAGCCCTAATTTCGGATAGATATAGCGGGTTAGAGAGGTTGAGTCCTGACTGCCTGACACATCTCTGAAAGCCTTTTCTTCGTAAGGGTTTGCACTGTAAGAATAGCAACGCTGCCCCTAAGGCAAGAGAGTTGGTAATACGTTTAGGTTGCGTTTGACGTGTGAACAATGCCAAAAGCTAGCCTTATACACCCTGCTATTCAGCATCCAAAAGCTACGTATCTAAAGGCTTTGAGGTACTTA
Source organism: Acaryochloris sp. 'Moss Beach' (assembly GCF_021497025.1). Classification (NCBI taxonomy): domain Bacteria; kingdom Bacillati; phylum Cyanobacteriota; class Cyanophyceae; order Acaryochloridales; family Acaryochloridaceae; genus Acaryochloris; species Acaryochloris sp. 'Moss Beach'. The sequence continues at coordinate 53,878 of NZ_CP071720.1, read as the reverse complement.
TGTCAGGCAGTCAGGGTTGAGTCTTTTCGAAACAAGAACTGATTCAAGCCATATCTACCCAATCGCTCATTACTGATCTTCCCAGTTCTTAGCGGTACAACGACCTGCATCAGTAATGGCAGTAGGTTGAATATCGCCTTTATAAGTGCCAATACGGGTTAGGCCCAAAGTGTTAGAAATAGCGATGCAGTGCTTCTTCCCGTTGGCACTGCTAGGATCAAAGAAGATGATTTTGCCACTGGGGTCAGCTGGACTTGCTTCAGCGCTAATGATGGCAAATTCTGGATTTCCTAAAACGCCATATTTAATGGGAATGAGCTGATCTTTACAAGTCCCAATTCCTAACCCCTTATCAGTATTCCCTTTGCATTTTTCAGCAATAACCTGGACCACCATACCTGCGTCAGCCCATTGGCCATCATTCTCACTTGCTGGTGCCATGGCAATCTGAGAAACGTTCTCTCCATCATTCAGGCCAAGAGAGGGGTGGACATCTGAACTAATCCACACGGGCTGACTTTCATCATCCTGGGCTGTGTTGGCAGTGGGATCAATCAAATTAGTCGCGATAGCCACATCAGTATCCAAACTACGATCGCTAACTTTGAGACAAGAACCAGAAATTTGCCCTGCATCGAAATTGAGGGTCAGGGTGCAGACTTTGTTGCCTTTGATCGCTTCTCGCTGCGTTTCATTCAAAGCAGCCTGAACTTTAGCCATGGTCTGTTTTACCTTGGCCCGATTCATCGCAGCTAAAATACTGGGAGCTGAAGCAGCAGCGGCAATGCCGATAATGGCAACAATCACCATTTTTTCAGTCAGGGTAAACCCCGCCTCTGAAGGCGAAGGTCTGAGTGTAATGAAGGGATGAAAACGGAACATAGCAAATCACAGCAGGAGAATGAAACAGAGGCCAAAAGGCGGACCTTAATCAGCGGGTCACCCATGAAAAGCAACGCCTCATCACCCATGAGAATTGCCAAAACTTGGACTAAAGAGAAATTGGTTTAAAGCATCTTCGTCATAGCCTCACCCGTTTCCACTGCAAAACCCCACCAAACCGATAGCGAGCAGGCCAGTCTATATGTTGCAATAGGTCGAGCAGGCTAGTGATATCTTCAGGAACTGAAATGCCAGAGTTTGTGCCTGATTTGGTCTCAGTGTCGTAGTTTTCTTCACTCCCCCCCAAGTATTCAACATTACGATGGCTGGCCTCATTTTTCGAGCTGAGAATGGCTTCCATCCATAAGACTCCTTCAAAATTAGTGTTTTGTCCTCCTGGACATCCTGGCCCGGTGGTCAGTAACCTTAATTCGTCAAAAGGAAACCACAAAAATGCATTTTGAATACAGGTTTGGTCACGGAGGGTAACCCGGTCATTTTGTCTGGCAATTATTCGTAGATCACCCACGCGCGGCGGTTGCCCATCAGATCGGACATTGATTATTTTGGCTGTCTCTCGAAGTGTGATCCCATGTTCATGCACACCCGCATTGGTAATCTCGATTTGGACAGGCCCATGGGTCGTATCAACGGCCAATACTTCAGTCCCATCAAGATCGATTTGATCGACGGTAAAGTACGTGCGATTTTTTCCAGCAACGCCTGCAATAGTCGTACTGTCATCGATTGTCCCCAGATCTGTTCCGACCTCTCCCATCGGGATGTTTGGTCTAAGCGTACAGGCAAAAATTTTCCCTTGAACAGTATCTGCACTCACTCCATCCAGGGAGGATGACCAAATGGCATTTAAATAACTGCCCCGTTCAGCGTCTCCTGGCCCAGCACTCTCAGCAAGAGATGGATCTGCTGAAGATGAGGGGCGATAATAAATATTCCCTTTACTCCCTTGAAGTTCACGGCCCCTAAGAGCTAATACCCCAGTAGCATGAGTAGAATCAGGATTTCCAGTGGGTTCAATTAAAACCACACCTGGAAAATCAGCTAAGTCAGGTCTCACCGAGATCGTAATCAGAACCCCAGTCGTTTTCCCATCTTTACTGGCTTCAACAAAGAGGGTCCCTTTTTGCTCAAAGGGATTAAACCGATAGGCTCTGAGGGTATAAGTTCCTGTGTTCCCCATTGACCCCGTTGTTGCCAAGTTGGGGCTGCCCCACCCTTTTTGTTGATAGCAAGGTTGATGACTCGGGTCATAGCTAGTCCATTCATCAATGGCACTAGCTTCTTCGTCACCACTATTGAAATTGCCGTCAGGTCCCAGATAGGTCTTGCCCGTTTTGGGATTAATCGTATCGTAATTGCGATTCAGCAATACGGCGTTATTGGGAGCGGTTAATTGGGCCAAGGACCGGGCCATGCCTCCTTCAGCAACCGCTAAGCTGGCACCCGCTTCTTTACGGTTAAATGAAGAGATGCGATCGCTTTGAGCAACCATTATCGTGGATAAGCCCAAAATAACCATCACAAAGCCCAAACCCAGGGCCAGCGGCAACGCAAATCCCTGCTCCTGCCGTTCAGAATTCAAACGTCGGGAACAATAGATAACTAAGCAATAGAGCAGTTTTGACAATCGCTTCCTTTGAATGTTTGTGTCTGCTGTTAGTCTGCCCCTAGACAGCGGTTCCTTCAATGACTGGTGCGTTTAAGCCAAGCTTCTAAACAAAAAGCTAGCCATCTTGCGATGCCTGGAAAGAATGAATACTATTCAAGGTTATAGACTATGCAAAAAAACACTCTCTTAATCGTGGCTTTTGCCCATTGCCACTGGCGACAGGGAATACACTCAATTATTTGTCAGAGAAAAATATAAATGCGTTGAGGATTCCGTGATTGTAAGGAGAAGAAAAATATGTTCCCCGAATAAAGGCTATTTTTCGAGTTTGAGACAGATAATCCCACTCAACTTTCAGAAATCAGTGATCACCACTTAAGTGGATTTGTAAGCCATCCCACAATAGGGACAGAATCTGTAAATAGATCATCGTTACTCAACATTGGAGATATTGTCCAAGTTGGCTTTGGTAATGGAGAAGGGTTGTCTCATACGATGGTTGTAACGCGGAGAAGAGCAAGCGATGGAATGATGTATTTAACAGGTCATACTAATCCACGCTATTTGATGCCCATGATATCCAAGCTAAATATCCAAGCGCCAAATTTTATACTTGGAAGTTGACTGATACCTAGCATAACTTTTGTCAGTCAACCAGGGTCTATTAAGTTCTTTCAGAAGTCTATATAAGATTTTATTTGTCCATATTTACAGTAGATTTAGATTGTTCTTATAAAAAAATGACAAAGTTTTTTTGTTGGCTTTTTAAATAAATATGCAACACTCTTAAGGCTATAGATATATTATTTTGGGTCCAATAGAATATGCTCAAAAAATAAGAAAATATGTAAAATTAGTTTAATTATCTCTTCAGTATTGCTATCTTTAAACATCCAAGGCTGTAAAGATAGAATGAGTTTTTCAAATAACATTATTTATGAAGAAAACAAAAACTTGATAGATAATTCTGAGCTTAATACAACGCTAGAGAGTTATGTTGATAAATTCCATTCAGAGATCATTCGAATTAGCAACTATAATCCTGAGAGAGTGGATAAAATTTTTTGTGCACATCATACAGTTTATGTTGAAACTGCTGTAACTGAACCCAATTCGATTAAAGCTTATCTCAAGCTAATGTGCGCAGAGTCTGAAGGCAAAATAGAAGAAGGAATATCACTATCAAATTTCCGTACTCTTAATTCTAAAGTTATACTTCAAAAAATATCCTAAGGGAGAAAAGTTTAAAGTCATCACTCAAGAAACGCCCCGCGAGACTCCATTCTACTTAGAAGATTTACATCACATTTTCAACAATGAAGATATTCTTGATCGTCTACAAAATTTCAACCTTAAAAAGGAGGAAGATCGAAAAGTAGTCGCCATGAAGGCCATAGATTATCAAACCCAGCTTCAAGGCTGTCAGAATTTTAAAAAAAATAGAATCAGGGATCGTGTTTTTCTGATGGATTGGGTTCAGCACGGGAAATCGGCCTGACTTGACGAAATTCCCCACTGCTTAGGCAAGGATGCTTCAGATACAGGTTTGCTCTCCCCTGGTTTTTCCTTGCCGAACTCTATAAGACGGACCGTTGGGATGTCGGGAATTTGAGCACAACGCGACATAAATTGCACCACTGAATGAGCACTTGAGGATCACTATATTAGATCAGTGATTTTAATTCCAGATTTTTGACCAAAATCTGTATTACACTAAAACTTACACTAAAAAATGACTGTCTTAGGCTCGTCTCTAGAATTCTTTCCCCGATTGACTTTGGAGATTCCAGTGTTCGCTGGTGGTCCTGGCCGATCAATCCATAACTCAAGATACTGATCCACCTTTATCAAAAGCTTCCGAAGGTTCTGATAGGGAATGTCCCCTTCACTCTGAAGGCGACCCACAACAATCCCTGGATGTCGTTGTTGAATTCCGGCAAATGCCTGAACCTTCTTCGCGGAGAAGTAAGGTGAAGTTTGCTCTACAAAATGCTCTAATGCGACCGGATCAAGTAGCCAGTCAGCAGCTAACTGATTCGCTTCAGTCTCTTCCTGATTCACTGCCAGATTATCTAAATTATCTAAATAGCTACCCTTGTGCTGGGCAACAATGTGGCCTAATTCATGCAACAGCGTAAACCAAAAGCTATCGATGCGATTGTGGCGTAGTGTTAGGGCAACAACAGGCTTGTTCTCTAGATAGAACGCTGCACCATCAAGATAAGTTTTCTTCAAATGAGGCACAATTGCAAAATGAACACCAAGACTTAGAAGCTTTTTAGGAACAAGAGCTAGAGCCTCGGCCTCAGAAGTATAAGTCAAGATTTCTGGCAGGGCTGCTTTCAATTTTTTGGGTTCAAAAGTTGCCACCTCTTGCTGAGTGACAAGATTTTCAACTCGCTTAACCCATGCTATTTGAGCTTGTACTTCTGGATCACGGTCTTCGGACTGACGACAACTTACGGCGAGTTTCGGGGGTTCATCAATATCCTCAATTCCAAAAAATTGGCAAAGCTGTCTTTCGAGTTCGATCACTGAATCAGTTGCAACAATCCACCCCTGCTTAATCATCTCTGTAATAGGTGCGAGACTATAAAGATAGCTTTTACGGGCAATCTCGCTATCAAATGAAGGACCATTTGCATCTTTCTTCGCTACAAACAAACGATATTTAGCCTCTAAGTTGGTCCAAAGCTCAGCAGATGTTCCTAATGCCTCTGCTAACTCGATTGCAGTTTCTGGAGTGATTTGCTTATTCCCCTTTACGATTCCGCTAATCGTTTGAGCTGGTCGCCCCATGATTTCGGCTAAATCTTTTTGTGTCCATCCCCTAGCCTCCAATTCACGATGCAAAATACGCCCAGGCGGTGACACTCTTGCAGGTATCAATGTCTGGCTCATGCGTCTCCCTCTTAGTTCGTTTTAAGTTAGTGATAGTCTTCAATATCAATGATCAATAGAAAATTACCGTCTTCATCCTTCACTATTGAGACAATTAATCGCCATTGCTTGTTTAATCTAAGAGAACGTTCCCCCTTCTTGCCTCGTTGTCCTTTTAGTTTTTCAAAGTGAAAGCCCTTCAAGGAGTACAAATCGCGTTCATCTTTAGCAGCATCGATAGCACTCATTACCTCAAAGAAGTCATCTACAACGTTTGGATACTTATGGGCATTCTTTTCCTGGGTATAGAGTTCTTCTATCTTCTTCTTCTTGAATTTGAATCTCAAAGCGATGTCTCCCAGACCGCAGAGTTAAATTCTCAATCCATTTTATTAAAGCGAATTCAGCGATAGGGTGAATCACTGAATTCAGTATATCCTAAGATAGATGACTTGCCCCCCATATATAGATCTTTGCAAGGCGGCTTTAACCTTTAGATGTTTCCGTATGACTGAGAATAGAAGTTAAAGTCAAGGAAGATTTAGATTATACATAGATAAAAAATCAATTATAGACTTCTTGAAGATATATATAAATCTATCTATAATAGATTTGCTCACACCAATCACAACACATCTCTTACGTGAACTCCATTCAGCACACTTGTAGGTAAGTGTGCTTTTTTCATATCTAGACAATGATTGACTCAATAATTCTTGGAATCCTCGTAACAGAATATGACGTTCTCTAGTATTTCTACTAGTTCAGCATTCAAGGTTCTTTATCTGTTTGAACGCTCTTTGATCTAACGGATTCTTTTCAAAAGATCTATATCTGTATAACAAGTAAATTGCTCATATAACGGCTCACTGAAACTTATGATTTTTAGACTAAAAAAAGAAGAATTAACATAATAGCTTTGGAGTGAAGCGGATCATGTATGTAAAGATGCCATTATTCTTTATTAAGTGGCACTCATCCTATTTTTGCTGTAATTTTGTTCAAAGTGCTAATCCTAATTTCTGCTCCGTAGACGCTTACAAGAGACGAAGTTGAGATTATATGACAGAACAATTTGAGCCTTTCTCTCCCCAACTCACCCAGTCCTGGCAACAAACTATTCTTGATAATGCTGATTTCATTATTGTTTCAACGGATACCAATGGGGTCATTCAAACCCTCAATGCTGGAGCATTAAAAAAATTAGGTTATACCTCTACAGAAATCATTGGCAAAGCGATTCCTTCCCTCTTTCGTGACTCAGAAGAAATAGAACAACGGACAAAAGTACTCTCTCAGGAATTAGGTAACGTCATCGAACCAGGCATAGAAACTTTTTTGGCTAAGGCTCGATTAGGCATTACCGATGAGAATGTCTGGACCTTTATTCGCAAAGATCAGAGTCGGTTTCCCGTTTGTCTTTCCGTGACAGCGCTGTGGGATAACTCAGGCCAGTTGACGGGGTTTTTAGGAATTGGCAAAGATGTCACTGCTCAACAAGAAGCTAAGGCATCTCTAGTTAAAAGCGAAGCCCGATTCTCAGCCGCGTTCCAAGATGCTCCCATTGGTATGGCATTAATTTCCCCAGAGGGGCTGTGGATCAAAGTCAATGACGCCCTGGCTAATCTACTAGGATACGCCCCAGCAGAATTGATGGACCTTACCCTACCAGAGATTTTTCATCCAGGTGATAGAACTGTTGAAGAAGCTGAAAGACAGCGGCTGATCAACGGGATAATCGACAACTACTGCTTAGAAATTCGCTGTCTTCATCAACAAGGGCATGAGGTATGGGTTTTACTGAATGCATCTCAGGTTCAGAGTCAGCGGGGTGTCCCTCCAGACTGTATTGTTCAAGTCCAAGATATCCACAAACGTAAACAAGCTGAAGAAGCACTCCAGCGCCTCAACACCAATCTAGAACAACTTGTTGATGAGCGTACTAGCCAACTTAATGAAGCGATTGAAACGGCTGAAATAGCCAATCAAGCCAAAAGCCGATTTATCGCCAATATGAGCCATGAATTTCGTACCCCTCTCCACGGCATCATGGGCTTCAGTCAACTGCTGTTAAAAGATGATCAAATTACCTTAGATCAGCAATCTAGCCTTAATACCATTCATCGCAGTAGTGAACATTTACTCTCTCTAGTCAACGAAGTCATTACCCTCTCCAAGGTTGAAGCAGGAATGCTCACCTACGAGTCCAAGGATGTGAACCTTCACGACCTTTGTGAGGGAGTGCAAGACTTATTTTCCCTACAAGCTGTTTCCAAGAACATCCAGTTTCAAATTTACCTTGCCCCTGATATTCCTCAATATGTGAGAACTGACGCTCAAAAACTCAGGCAAATTCTCATCAACTTACTAGGAAATGCCCTCAAGTTTACGAAGCAAGGAAGTGTTGATTGCCAAGTGCAATGGCGATCCGCTAGCTCTGAAGCTTCGTCCCACCAATTAAGGTTTACTATCCAAGATACGGGACCAGGAATTCCTGAGCATTTGCTGCCTCAACTGTTTAACTCCTTTACCCAAGATCCATTGACTCGCGATAGCTTTGGAGGCATTGGATTAGGACTAACCCTTTGCCAAAGATTTATCCATCTACTGAAAGGAGACATTTCAATAGATAGTGTTGAAGGCAAAGGTACGACCGTCAGCTTTCATATTCCAGTTGAATTGGGTGAGCCTGTTCTAGAACTCTCTGTGTCCAAAAAGACCGCCGTAGGGCTGGCAGAAAATCAAATCCCCTATCGAATTCTGGTCGTAGAAGATTATTCTGATAACCGCGAGATTTTAGTCATGATGCTGGAAACGGTAGGGTTTGAAGTCAAAGAAGCAGAGAATGGCCAAGAGGCAGTGGACTTCAATCAAACTTGGCATCCTCATTTGATCTGGATGGATTTACAATTGCCTCTGCTCAATGGTCTAGAGGCGACGCGACTGATCAAAGCCCAGACCCAAAACCCACCCGTGATCATTGCCATCACAGCCCAAGCTCTTGAAGCTGATGAAGTGAAAGCGCTCAAAGCAGGGTGTGACGACTATCTACGCAAACCTTACAAAGCTACTCAAGTTTTTGACAAAATGGCTCAGCATTTGGATATTACTTATCGTTATGACACTCCCAGCCCTACTAGACCTGCAACAAATCCTATTCCCCTAACAATAAAGCAGTTAGACTCTATGCCACGCTCTTGGGTACAGCTACTGCACGAGGCTGCGATTAAGTTAGATGAAGATATGCTTGATCAGTTGATGAAAGACATTCCTCATGACCAACCTTCCCTAAAATCTTCATTGGAATATCTCATGACCACCTATCAATATGACGTGATCATGGAGGTGACCCAAGCGATTTTGAGAGAATGAATAATGCTTCAACCTACTGGTAGAGACTTAGTTCATTTGTGCCGTTATCCTGACTCTAGCCGCTCGTTCTTTTTGGAGATATTCATAAGGAAGGTTGAGCAGATACTTAGTGACTTCCTTTTCCTGATCAACAACCCGTGTCGCCGAAACTAAGTTATTGGTAATCAAACGCTGCAATGAAGCGAACACCGGATTAATCTTGCTGAAATTATGATCGGGCATCAACCAGGTCATCCGATCCACAATTTCTTGAGGGTTAAGAGGATAAAGACTCTCAAATAGGACCAATTGAAGGGTTGCTGACACCAGCTGCAATCAAGCACTTTTTGAAGCCTGAAATGGCACTAATACGTTGGAGGAAAATCAAAATTGCTCTATACATACAAAAAAGATGAAGAAATATTTAGCCGTAGAAAGCCTTTTCTGTAAAGATTCTAGCCTTCGTTGCATTTTGTGTCAGCAACCTTTCAATTGGGCCATCTGAGGCCAAGCGTGTTCATGGTCAGCAAGGGGATGGCTGCTGGCAGGACAATACTTGTGACAGCAAACGCTCTCACTTCCGAACCCGAAAAAAGAATAATGCCAAACGCAAAGGAAATTACGCTGACCAGAAGGCGAAAACATCACCAGCAGAAACGACTGAAACCTTCTCGATTCCCGTTCAAGCTCCACCTGTAGCATTGCTCTATCTGTTCAAGGAGAAGCCCAAGGACTCCCACCTCCATGCCCTAGCCATCAGTGTCTGGCAGGGGAGTGAGTGCATTGCATGGGAATGACCAATACCTAGGTCCGTCATTACCTAAATACTGTGCTGAAGGTTCTGTGCGATCGGTTTGGCATCACAGAGTTTGAACCACCGATTCGCATAGAGCCATCCGAATGTGAGATTCCGGAATGCCTATTGAAGGACAAGCGCCATGTTCAACCAGCTTGAGCTAGATTTGCTAGTGCTTTGGTCTCTGATTTAAGAGAGCCGGAGCAGGCCGATATTTCTCTTGATGTGTGAATCGTTAGATCAGCATTGGCAGGAGTGGCCCCATCATGATCAGCTTCAGGTGTAAGCTTTTCTTTGTAGTGGGTAGGCTTCAGTAATAGCTATAGATTATTTACACGTCCAGGTTTCTTCGCTACCTAACAGAGTATGCTCTACCTCATCTTGGTCGATTAGTGTCACTTTATCCGTCTAAGTGAGCGGCTAAACGAGGAAGCTTCCATGGGGGGAGATTGTCAGATCGTGTGACACTCTTCAACCGAAAGGGAAGAGCAACAGGAAAAATAAACTTAACCGAAAATCTTGAAGGAGCCTTCTCAACCCGATAGCTAGTTGCCCCTAATGGGTGCCTCCTAGTTCCCGCTACTATGATTGGTATACAAAATGCTCAAAATCTTGCGAGTTGTCATTCAATCATTTGATCGAATATGAAGTTCATTGGTAGCTATACAGTTGTTGAAGAGCTATTTGTGAGCGATAAAATCCTTATTTCTCGCTGCCAAGAAGACAACACTCAAGAATCCGTCATTCTTAAAACTTCCCGAAATGAGTATCCTAGCCTCGCTGAGCTAGCCTCATTTCGCAACCACTATTACCTAACCCGAGATCTGACTATTCCAGGCGTCATCCGTGCTCTCAAGCTCGAAGCATTGGGTCGAGGGTATGCCTTGATCCTAGAGGATGTAGGGGCAATATCGTTATCAAACTACCTGAAACAAGCCCAGCTGAATCTAGACCATTTTTTTGGAATCGCTCGCCAACTGGTCACGATATTGGGTGAACTCCATCACCGTTGCATTATTCATCGAGATATCAAGCCTGCCAATATTCTAATCCATCCCGATACAGGTGATATTTATCTGACAGACTTTAGTATTGCTTCCCGCCTCCCCCGTGAAGTGCAGATGCTGTGCAGCCCCAATCGATTGGAAGGCTCACTTCCCTATTTGTCGCCTGAGCAAACTGGACGGATGAATCGCAGTATTGACTACCGCAGCGATTTTTATGCCTTAGGAGTTTCATTCTTCGAGTTGCTCACGGGACAGCTTCCCTTCCAGGAAGAAGACCCAATAGCCTTGATTCACTGTCACATGGCGGTACAGCCCTCTTGTGTGAGTACTCACAACCCAGCAGTTCCATCTGTACTCTCAGCACTGGTGGCCAAGCTGATGGCTAAGAATCCAGAGGGGCGCTACCAGAGTGTCACTGGTCTTCAAGCTGACCTGGAAGCATGCCAGACTCGGTGGCAACGGACGGGCCAAATTGAGTCATTGGAACTCGGGCAATTAGATATTTCAGACCGGTTTTCACTACCAGAAACCCTTTATGGACGAGACCGTGAGGTCAGCCAGCTCCTGGGAGCCTTCGAGCGAGTGGCCCAAGGCCAGCGTGAATTGATGTTGGTGTCAGGCCATTCCGGCGTTGGTAAAACAGCCGTGGTCAATGAAGTTCACAAGCCAATTGTTCGACAGCGGGGCTACTTCATTCGCGGGAAATTTGATCAGTTTCAACGAGTCATTCCCTTGTCTGCATTCGCCCAGGGGCTGAGTGACTTGACCGCCCAACTGCTAAGCGAAAGTTCAGAAGCGATCTCCCTTTGGAAAGTGCAGATCCTCGACATAGCAGGTGACAATGGGCAGTTGCTCCTAGATCTTATTCCCCAGCTAGCATCTGTCCTTGGACCACAACCTGCTGTTTCCGAGCTGTTTGGCCTAGCAGCTCAAGAACGATTTAATCAATTGCTCAAAACCTTTATTCAGATCATTGCCACAGCAGAGCACCCACTGGTCATCTTTCTCGATGATTTGCAATGGGCAGATAGTGCATCCCTCCAATTTCTCCAATTCCTACTGAGCGATCCTGATGTCCAATATCTGTTGATTATTGGGGCCTATCGTGACAATGAGGTCAGTCCCTCCCATCCATTGATCTTTTTGCAGGATAATTTGCAGCAGCAGAATGTTGCACACACACTGCAACTCGCTCCCTTGCAATACGATGACTTAAATCAGTTAGTGGCCGACACCTTAAGTTGCTCCTCAGCCTTAGCCGCGCCATTAACGGAGCTTGTGTTCCAAAAAACAGAAGGCAGCCCTTTCTTTGCGACTCAGTTTTTACAATCCCTCTACAATCGCCAACTCCTTACCTACAGGCATTTAGGGGGGCACTGGCAGTTTGATATTGCCCAGGTCAAAGCCCTAGCCTCCAATGACAACATCATTACCTTGATGACCCAGCGGCTCCGGCAGCTCCCGGACACAACCCAACATATTCTGTGTCTAGCGGCCTGCCTGGGTAACCAATTTGATCTCGTAACTCTCGCCCTAGTCAGCGACAACTCCGTTTGGGAGACTGCAGACCTACTTTGGCCAGCATTAGAAGATGGATTGCTGTTGCCCACCTCAGAGGTCTACCGATTTTTCCAAGGCCACGAACAGACAATGAAAGCAGAGGGTGAGGTTGTCAAAGCTTTTCAGGAGGATCAAGCTCCCCAATATCGATTTCTGCACGATCGTGTACAACAAGCGGCCTATGCATTGATCCCATCTGCGGAACAAGCTAAAACCCATCAACTGATTGGCCAGCGATGGTTCTCTGGTCTCACTGAGCAGGATCGAGAAGCACATATCTTTGAGCTGGTGAGGCATCTCAATCTAGGTTATGCTGCGGACGCCCACGGGGTGGGACCTGTTCAAACAGCTCAACTCAATCTAATGGCTGCGAGAAGAGCTAAAGCCTCAGCCGCCTATGAAAGTGCGATCACCTACTGCAAAACCAGTCAAGCTTGTCTCCCGGACGAGAGCTGGCATCAGCAGCCTAAACTAACCTTCGAGGTCCAGTTTGAAACCCTACAAGTTGAATTCCTGCTGGGCCATTACGAAAAATCTGAAGCCATGGCCAAAGCCATACTGTTTCATCTCAATGAACCCCTAGAAGCGTCTAAAATCCAAGACTTCCTTGTCCGCTTCTATAGCGCTCAAAATCGCATGGCAGATGCGATTCAAAGTGGATTGCAGGCCCTCGAATGGCTTCAAATTAATCTGAGTGAAGACCTACCGCTGCAAAAAGCAATCAGAGTCTTGCCATTACCTACGCCAGACCAGGTTGCAAGACTCCCTTGCATGACGGACACCCTCCAAAAAATGGGATTACAGATTTTGATGAATCTCTGTACCCCAACTTATGCTGGTGATGCAGTGCTTTACCGCCGCGTGGTTTTTACGATGCTTCAGCTCTGCGAGCAGCAGGGCTATGCTGCCCCCGCTGCTCACGCTTACGTCTCCTATGCCATGCTCCTCTGTACCGATGCAGCTGCATTTGATCTGGGGTATCAAGCAGGCCAAATTGGTCTTTGCCTGGTGGAACGATTTCAGGCCAAAGCGCTGATGGTCAAAGCAAATCTGATTTGTAATGGCCAGATTCACCATTGGACGCAGCACCTCAGTCACACTCTAAGTGGCCTGGAAGCAGGTGTGGGTGCGGGGATTGAAGCGCAAGATTTGGAATTCGCCACCTATTGTCTTAATTTTCTCTTTCTGCATACTTACCGCACCACAGCTTCGATTGAAGCAACAGTACGCTATCAAGCTAAGTTTCTGGCACTACCCGCTATTCAGACCTACGAGCAGAATACCCCCCTCTTTTATGCTCGGATTTGGCATCAATATTTGCTGATTCTCACCCAAGACTCCGATCTAGAGGACTTTAATCCCACTCAGTTGGTGGGTCCTGCCTTTGATGAAATCATTGCCTTTCCCATAATGCAACAAATGAATGCCCGTATTTCTCTCGGGGCGTTCTTTTTGGCCAAGACCATTCTGGCCTATACCTTTGATGACTATCCATCAGCACTACGGCTAGCTGAGGATGCCGCAGACTATCTCACCGGACTGTCCTCAACTTTGGCACCGCTTCATAACGTTTATTACTCCCTTGCCCTGATAGCAATGCAGATGTCTGAGGCAACCTATGCCTGTAAGGACATGACTGAGAACACTACTGAGACTCATGTCGAGGGAACTGCTCAACTGGCCCAGATTGAACAAAATCAGCAGCGACTCCGACAGTGGGCTGAAAGTGCCCCCATGAACTATGCTCACCTTTATCAGCTGGTTGAAGCGGAACACTATCGCCTCCAAGGACAAACCCTAGCGGCCATGGCAGCTTACGATAATGCGATCGCCCTGGCTGATACACATGACTACGTTAATGACCAAGCTCTTGCCTACGAAAGGGCCGCCAATTTTTACCTCAGCTTAAATAAGCCCATCATTGCTCAAGCCTATGGCGGGCAAGCCTACTATGCCTATGCTCGCTGGGGTGCTCATGCCAAAGTTCTATGGATGCAAACTCACGATAGCAAGTTGCTTGACCCTCCCTTGCATCATGCTGTAAAGCCCACAATGACAGGTGGTGGGACAAAGAACCACGCAACCTTAATCGGGAGCAATGCCTCTGAGCAGCTAGATCTACAAGCTTTAATGCAAGCTGCAAGAGTAATCTCCCAAACGATACATGTAGATCAGCTCTTAGCAACCTTGCTCAAAGTGCTTCGAGAAAATACAGGCGCTGAAAAATGCACTTTAATCCTATCTCAGAATAACAAACTGATTATTCGAGCCCAATCCTCAAATCAAGGGTGCCAACTTCTGAATCAACCCATTGATTCGGGCCAGGCGATTCCACTAAATCTGATTCACTCCGTTGCCCATACTCTGACAGTATTCCTCAGCCACAAGGCAGCTAGCGAACCCCGTTTACTCAATGAGCCCTACATTCAGAAACACCAGCCCCAATCGATTCTCTGTGTACCTTTGCTCAACCAAGGAAGTTTGATAGGGCTTGTCTATTTAGAAAATACCTTAGCTGCTGAAGTCTTCACCGATGAACGTCTTGAAATCATTAAGCTTATCTGTGCTCAAGCGGCAATCTCCCTAGAAAATGCCACTTTATATGCCCAGGAACAGCAGCACCAGCAAGTGCTCAGAGACAAAAATTCGGCACTAGAACAAGCTGTTCAAGATTTAAAGTCCGCGAAAAAGCAGATTACCCACCTCAATCAAGATTTAGAACAGAAAATTAAAAATAGAACAGCAGAATTAGTGTCCGCTAATCAAACACTTCAAGAGCAAATCTATCAACGACAGCAGGCCCAACAGCAACTCAAAGAGCGGAAGGCTCAGTTTGCCAGTATTCTCAACAACTTAGAAGAAATTGTTTGGTCAGTTTCAGCGCAAACAGGGCAGACTTTCTATCTCAATCCAGTAGCTGAAAAGGTTTATGGTCGCCCTCTACAAGAATTGATCGCTTATTCGAAGCCTTGGCAGTTATCCCTACACCCTGAGGACAAAATCCGTGTTGAGCAGCAGTTCTCCTGCCTATTAGAAAAAGGAGAAATACAGACTGAGTACCGTATTATCCGACCCAATGGAGAAGCATGTTGGTTGACTAACTTTGCCAAGGTCAATTACGACGATAAGCACCAACCTATTCGCATTGATTACACATTGAGCGATATCACCGCATATAAACAAGCCGAGAATAAGCTTATTTATGATGCAATGCACGATAAATTAACGGGGTTACCTAATCGAACCTTGATCACGGAACGAGCTGAACAGAGACTACAGCGCACCTATCGCAACCCCGATCATAAATTCTCTCTGCTGTTCATTGATTTTGATCGATTCAAAGTGGTCAACGATAGCTTAGGGCACCGCATAGGTGATCGCTTGTTGATTTTCTGTGCTCAAGTGCTAAAAAAGTCAGTTCGTAGTCAAGATACGGTGGCGAGAATTGGGGGAGATGAGTTTGTCATTCTGCTTGACAGTGTTGATGATGAAAACCATATTGCCATCGAGGTCGCTCAACGAATCCAGTTGCATTTTCAAGGCGAAATTCTTATCGATGACCATACTATTTTCACCAGTGCAAGTATCGGTATTGTGTTGGGCAGTGCTGACTATACTCAGGTGTCTGATTTATTTCAGGATGCAGACATTGCCATGTATCGAGCTAAGGCAAACGGGAGAGCGTGCCATGAAGTCTTTTCGCCAGCGATGCGTACCCAGGCCCTTGAAGTTTTACATACCGGAAATGACTTACGTTTGGCCATCGAGCGGAATCAGCTTGTGCTGTATTATCAGCCCATTGTCTCCCTCAGCGATCTGCAGTGTACTGGATATGAAGCCCTGATCCGTTGGCAGCACCCAGAACGGGGGTTATTATTGCCAGAACAATTTCTCCCTATTGCTCTAGACAGTGATCTGATGGAACCTCTGGGATTTTGGGTGCTTTGCGAAGCCTGTCGTCAGATGGGAGAGTGGACGCGAATAATGCCGCAGTTTCGCAACCTTAAAATTAACGTTAATGTTTCAGAACAATTAATTTGTAGTCCCGACTTTCTAGAGTTAATAAATGAAAGTTTATCGGCTGCAGGTCTATCCCCACAGTCTCTCAGCTTGGAACTCGTGGAAGCAACACTCATGAATGAAAATGGAGAAGTGAGTCAAATTCTCAACCAACTTTGGCAGCAGCAGGTCAATATTGCAGTTGATGACTTTGGCACGGGGTATTCTTCTTTGAGCTATCTTCGTCGGTTTCCAATTAGTGAGATTAAAATTGACCGCTCCTTCATTCGGGAGATCAACGATAATTCTGAAAGTCTTGAAATTACCCGAACTATCATCACTTTGGCAAAAATCTTGGGGAAAATAGTGATTGCTGAAGGCATTGAAACTCAGGGGCAGCTTGAGCAGTTAATAGCACTGGGCTGTGACCTAGGGCAGGGTTTCTTGTTCTGTCGTCCATGCCCAGCTGAAGCTGTAGAACCTATTTGGAATTCTTTATGACAAACAAGTGGTGGGCTGAGATGATCTCACCTGACTACCTATCCGGACTGGTTAGGTGAGATTATCTCAGCCCCTTTGATGGAATACGTTGTAATTCAGTGAATCTGGAACTACATAACCCGTAAACCAAGGCGCACGACTAGACTCATCACTGAAACAGATATCTTGCCGCCTATCCCTCCGGTGAGCCTATCTGCACAATTGGCCTCCGAGATCTATTGCACAAAATCTTGTTGCTGACGAAACAACCTAGAAAGTCATGGTTGTTACCAAAGCGTGTGCCAAGCTCTGAGATTATTTCATAAGTCTTTACCAACGGTTGACTACTAAAGTCAGCTCAGACAAGAGCTGTACGTCATATTTAAGGATAATGATGGACTTTGGTGAATAGCCGGAGATAAGGATCAATGCCAACGACTCTCAGGATTCCATAATGATTCATTCGGCCTCTGTAAAATCGTCTCAGGATAATCAGCAGTTGAATGACTCACTCGTTGAGCACGAAATTTTAAGAACTAATCATCGGACCGGGATGAGCGTTGCAGACCTCAAGCAGGCCTTTCTCGATAATCTGTTCTATGACCAAGGAAAGTTTCCAGCCCTAGCAACCCAGCGTGACTACTATATGGCCCTGGCCTATACAGTTAGAGATCGGCTGCTACAACGTTGGAACCATACTGCGGCTACCTATACGGAACAGGGCTCACGAACAGTGGCCTACTTCTCAGCAGAGTTCCTAATGGGGCCGCAGTTAGGGAAAAATCTGAATAGCCTCGGTATCTATAATCAGGTGCAAACGGCTATCACAGAGCTAGGTCTAGATTTTGAAGTAATGCTTGCTGAAGAAGCTGAGCCGGGGCTAGGGAATGGTGGACTGGGTCGGCTAGCTGCCTGCTATCTTGACTCTCTAGCAACTTTAGAAATTCCCTCCTTGGGATACGGCATTCGCTATGAGTTTGGTATTTTTCAGCAAGATCTTCAAGATGGCTGGCAAGTAGAAAAAACTGATAAATGGCTGCGACTCGGCAATCCCTGGGAACTCAAACGGCCTGAGTGGGAAGTTGAAGTGAAATTTGGGGGACACACGGATACCTATATCGATGATAAGGGTTGCTACGGAGTTAGATGGATTCCAGATCAGGTAGTGAGTGGAATCCCCTATGACACACCAATCCTGGGCTATCAGACTGCTACTGCTAACACTTTGCGTCTATGGACAGCAGAGGCACCAGAGTCCTTTAACTTTGAGTCTTTCAATTCTGGAGACTATTTAGGAGCTGTCTATGAAAAAGTAATCTCTGAGAATATTTCCAAAGTTCTCTACCCTAATGATGACTCCTCTCAAGGTAAACAGTTACGGTTAACCCAGCAGTACTTTTTTGTCGCCTGTTCTCTCCAAGACATGTTGAGAATCCTTTTAGGTCAGGGGTTCCCACTGGAGAAGTTCGCCGATAAATTCGCCGTGCAGCTGAATGATACTCATCCTGCTATTGCCGTAGTAGAACTGATGCGACTGTTTGTCGATGAGCATCATTTGGGATGGGAACAGGCTTGGTCTATTACTCAAAGAACGTTTGGATATACCAATCACACACTTTTACCTGAGGCATTAGAGCGTTGGCCAGTAGAGCTGTTTGAACATCTTTTACCCAGACATTTGCAACTCATTTACGAGATCAACCATCGCTTTATTGACGAAGTCCGCATCAAGTTCCCTGGTGACGAAGCTCGTCTAACCCGCTTATCTCTTATTGATGAAACGGGTGAACGGTCTATCCGAATGGCGCATCTTGCCTGTGTTGGTAGTCATACCATTAATGGGGTAGCTGCTCTGCATACTGAACTCCTTAAACAGGATGTTCTCCAAGACTTTTATGCCATGTATCCTCACAAATTTCAGAACAAAACAAATGGGGTGACACCGCGACGATTTATGGTCTTGAGTAATCCTAAACTCACGGATTTAATTACCACCAAAATAGGCGATCAGTGGATCAGATCTTTAGAGCAACTTCAGCAGCTAGAAGTCTTTACCGATGACCCACCGTTTCAAGACAGCTGGCGAGAGGTAAAACTCAATTGCAAACGGGAATTAGCAGTTTTGATCCAGCAGCAAACGGGAATTATTGTTGACCCCAACTCAATGTTTGACATACTCATCAAGCGATTTCATGAGTACAAACGGCAGCACTTGAAGGTGCTACATATTATTGCCCTTTATAACCGCATTAAGGCCAATCCAGATATCGATATTACCCCTCGTACTTTCATCTTTGGGGGTAAAGCGGCTCCTGGCTATTGGATGGCTAAGCTGATCATCAAACTGATTAACTCTGTAGCGGATGTGGTTAATCGAGATCCAGATGTTCGTGGGCGGCTAAAAGTAGTTTTTATGAAAAACTTTAGCGTCAAACTGGCTCAGCACCTCTATCCTGCGGCTGATCTGTCGGAACAAATCTCCACTGCGGGTAAGGAAGCATCAGGCACTGGGAATATGAAATTTGCTCTTAATGGTGCACTCACCGTGGGTACTTTAGATGGCGCTAACGTCGAAATTCGCGAACAAGTCGGTGCTGAAAACTTTTTCCTATTTGGTCTGACGACAGAGCAGATATATGAAATGCGGTCTAAAGGCTATGATCCTCAAACCTACTATCAATCCAATCCAGAACTGAAACTAGCCATCGATAGAATCTCATCTGGGTTTTTCTCAAGCGGTGATACAGAAGTGTTCAAATCCCTGACTGATTCACTCTTGTATCACGATCCCTATTTCTTGCTGGCCGATTTTCAGTCCTATCTCAACATTCAAGAACAAGTGGACTTGGCCTTTAGGGATACAGCTCGTTGGACTCAGATGTCAGTATTGAACGTAGCTCGTGCAGGCATCTTTTCTTCAGATCGTGCCATTCAAGAATATTGTGATCAGATCTGGAATATCAAGCCTACCAAGGTGAAATTACCTTTTAGTAATAGCCAAGAGAGTCCAGATGCTCCCACCAATAGCAAGCAAATTTCAACGGCAGGGAAAATAAATTGATGGATACTTCTTTCAGCAGCAAAGGTGATTCATCATGAGAATTTACAACCACGACATCATGACCTGCACCCAAGAACAGGTAGAGGGAAATCACCTATACTCTGGTCGAGTGCTTGGAATGACGAATGCGGAGGATGTCATTCAACTGCACTCAGATCTTAAGCCTGAGTGGAAAGCTATTACTGCACATTACCAACGGGTCGGACTAGACTCTAGTAATACTGTTATTTGGGATGTGTCCTTAGAACAGTTAGAAGCTTATCCTGATCATGTTCCCTCGGTATTTTATTTTGGTGATGCTGTTCAAGACAACAGCTCTTGTGCCCAGTACTTTGAGCAACTCAACCAAGACTGGTATCAAGTGGTGGCGTATATGAACTCCAAAAACAACTTTATGAGGCTGGCACAAGAATTAGGAGTGGCTATTCCCCAAACACACTGTTTTGAAGATAATAGTGTAATTCTGGGTGAAATGCCTTGTCCTTGTTACCTCAAACCCTCTGTATCAGTAGATGGTGTGGGTATTGTCCGTTGTGAAACGAAAGAACAGCTCAATCAAGCTATAAAGCACTTACCTCAAAATGCATCATTCCAAATTCAAGAAGAAATTGTTGCATCAGCCTTTTTAAATTTGCAATATCAGGTAGGTACTCAAGGGGCTGAAAGGTTAGCAGCCTCAGAACAAATTCTAGATGGTTGTGCTCATGGGGGTAATCGCTTTCCTGCCAATCACCAGCCCTGGGATTTAGTTGAACCCATGGCCCAATGGATGGCGGTGAAAGGAATGAAAGATGTGTTCGCCTTTGACGTAGCTGTTGATGAACGGGGCGCGGAACCTCGTTATTTAGCGATTGAGTGTAATCCAAGATTTAATGGTGCTTCTTATCCCACTGGTGTTGCTCATAAGCTGGGAATCACTCAATGGTCCTGTGAAACCTTTAGAACTAAATACCACTCTCTTGATCAGATTGACCTTAACGGTATTGAGTATAATCCCACAACACAAACTGGCGTGATTCTTATCAACTGGGGGCCGATTCAGATTGGTAAGCTCGTCATTTTGATAGCTGGGACTAGAGAAAAACAGAACCATCTGAGGGAACAGTTACAAGTCAGATTGGCAGCGAAGGAAGGAACGAACCATCGAATATGATCGGGAGAGAAGC
The DNA here is from genome assembly GCF_021497025.1 of Acaryochloris sp. 'Moss Beach'. Lineage (NCBI taxonomy): Bacteria > Bacillati > Cyanobacteriota > Cyanophyceae > Acaryochloridales > Acaryochloridaceae > Acaryochloris > Acaryochloris sp. 'Moss Beach'. The sequence goes on along the minus strand of NZ_CP071720.1, from coordinate 33,066 downwards.
TAGCAAAAACTTCATTTAGGTATCAAGCCGTAGCAGATGATACGAAATTCAGTCACTCTTAATGCAATTTTCATATGAACCCATTGCATTCTAGAGGTTAAAAGCTTTAAAACTAAGTCAGTCTAAATTCGTCTGAAGTATAGGAACAAGGTCTTTCTATGTTCGATTCTTGCTTACTTAGACAGCACAAAGATTTATACGAACAGTGTTTAGAACAGTTGTTACCCATAGCGAGCGAGCGAGTGCAAGCTGTTGAGAGGGACTGGTGGGATCTTGACAGCTTCCTAGGGCTAGCGTTTCATATGCTTTTAAGTGAAGCAGATCCTCAATTGCGTACTCAGGTAGTACAGCTATTGCCGAAGTTTGGTGCAGAAGCTGTCCCTACATTGCTCATGATTGTCGAGCAACAGACATTAGATGATGAGTTAAGAACTCTAGCTGATTCCACACTCAGTAAAATTAATACGGATGAACTCGTCATTGGATTGATTGATACGCTTAATGCAACCGAAGATGACATTTTTGATGCCCCAGTGGCCAAGAGATTGGCTGAGATGGGTACAGTGGCAACAGACGCGATAGCATCACTATTTGCAGACCCAGAATGGCAAGGACTGGCACTGAGGATAATGACTCAATTCCAACAAATGCAGCACCAACAGCTGGCAAACCTTGAGGAGGTGTTCGAGAATAGTCCAGCTCTTAAACACCCAGATCCCGAGAATAACATTGGTCAAACGGCTGAATCTTTGCTGAAAGCAGCAGCTAAAGCCGAAACTTTTTCCTATAGACAGGCCATTGCTCTATATACAGAAGCGATTCAGATTTATCCTGATGATGCTCGGGCCTATGGTGGCCGGGGTCTATTGCGCTCTAACTTAGGAGATAAACAAGGGGCTATTGTTGATTTTAGCCATGCTGCTCAACTATTCCAGAAACAAGGAAAAACAGCAAATTTTGAGATTGCTCTTGGATACCTCAACTCAATGGCCAGCCGAGTCCCAAACCTAGCTTAGTTAACTCCCAAAATCGATAAATGGGGGGTATTAGCAAGCGGTCTTGGATGGTGACCACGACCAATTGACAGCGGTAGCTATGAAAATCGTTCGAATTGCAAATTTGTTGGATGACCTGCTTCATGCCAAGACTGGGACGTTTCGTTTTGCTGAGCTTAATCCAGAACTTCAATCCTTTTGAAGACTTTGCCAAAATTATCCGTCGGGTAGAGAGGACTCCTTCGATACTAGAAGCGTAAATAATCTATAGCTGTTGCCAAAGCCTATGCACTGCTCAGGAAAAGCTACATCTTAAGCTGCACTTTTTATACATTAAATTCATGATTTATAGAATCAGAATGAACCAAATTTCAAGGTTTCATAAAAATAGCTACAGATTATTTACACTTCCTCCTCTATTGTCCTGATAGAAATAGAAGATTAGCACTTTGGTATCTTCGTTATCTACTTTGAGGAATAGTTTTGAATATCATCAGATAGTTTAAGTCCTGAGGAATCATCATGAGTGGGAATGAAGCCCGAGTCTTAGCCGTCCACCAAATTACCAATCGGGAATTGATGCCACCTAAACCTCCAGAATCTCTAGAGAAAATTTGGGCTGAGAACGTCTTCAACTTGAGTAAGATGCCTGAAGGGGCGACATGCGCCGTAAACCTCTTGCTATTCGTGCAATAACCCGATAGATAAGAAAAAAAGATGGGCTGCAAATGATGTATCTCCAGCTCACCTTATTGACAATGATATTGCCACTATACCAACCTCATTTACGCCGTCAACTGTCTCCTGCCCAGTATCTTCTCCTAGAGATCCTCGTTCATCTATTACAAACACTTCGCTGCGTCAAAATCGAGACGCTAGCAGAAGGGCTGCCACTGCCGATTCTTTTTGACAGTCGCCGAAAAAAAATCCAACGGTTCTTATCCTTACCGACCCTTGAGCTTGAAACGCTTTGGCTACCGCTGGTTAAGCTGTGGCTGAGCCAGCAGTATCCTCAAGGCTCCCAGCTTTATGTCGTCATCGACCGTACGAGTTGGGGAGTGATTAATCTATTGATGGTCAGCGTGGTCTGGCAACATCGCGCTATTCCCGTATGGTGTGAAGCCCTCTGCAAAAAGGGCAGCAGCAATTATGACGAGCAAACCGCTGTTTTAAGCAAAGTTATCCGCCATTTATCAGCCTATCGTCTGGTCATCCTCGGTGACCGAGAGTTTTGTTCCGTCAAGCTGGGGCAGTGGTTAGGCCAACAGAAGGTCTACTTTTGTCTGCGACTCAAGCGCAATACCGAAGTGGCTCTGGCCCAGCAGTTTACTCAACAACTCCAACAGTTTGGCCTTGTCCCAGGTCAAAAGCTATTTCTCAATGATGTGCGCGTCACTCAGGCTAAAGGCTTTGGAACTTTCAATGTAGCAGCCAAGTGGAAACGACGGTATCAGGGCTTTGCACCTGATGAAGCATGGTTTATTCTCACCAACTTCTGTGACCTCAATAGTGCTATCGTCAGCTACCAAAAACGCTTCTCTATCGAAGAAATGTTTCGGGACTTCAAGCAAGGAGGCTATTGTCTCGAAGGCTCTCAAGCCATGCAAGAACGGTTGGTGGCTATCGTTATTGTGATTGCCATTGCCTATACCAGTGCGGCACTGCAAGGGCAAAATCTCAAGCAAAAAGGACTACAGCGCTATATTACTAGACCCGAATCCACCACTTCACCGAACAAGCGTCATAGTGCATTCCGAGTCGGACTATCTGCTCATCTGTGGGCCATAACGGGGGATGGAGTTCTGGCTCGATTGGTGGATGAGCTAATGAAACTCTCTCCCAATAAGCTACCTGAGTATCAACGGGGGATGAGAGCGATGGAGCTTGTCTGTGCTGGGTTGTAGCCTTCATGTCGCCCCCTCAGGTAAGATGCAGGCAAGCTTGTCGAAAGTCTTAGCGGATGACAACGAAGCTATAAAGCCTGTTTTATAAGGGATAGAGCAGAGAACCCTCTCTGAAAATAGAGGCGTTTATGGGGTTTAAGCGCTATCAGACTTTGCACCCAATCAGCCCACAATTCCATGCCATAAATCCATCGTTGCCCATAGAGTCCAAGACTAAATTCACTCTGCCGTTGAGTCTTATCTTTATGCTCTTTAATCCGTCCAGCGTAAATATCCACTCCTAATTTTTTCATCCATTGCCCATGCAGCGTAGCCAAGGTATAAGCCATGGCAATCAACAAAACTAAGGCCAGAAATCGGGTGTCATTCACTTTCGTATCTTCTAAGTTATAACCTCCTGTCTTACAATCCTTGAAAAGTTGTTCAATTCCCCAGCGACAAGAATAAATGTCCAGTGCTTGTTTGAGACTCGGCAGATTGGTCAAGATATACCAAGGCTCTTTCGGCCCCTTATTTCTATATTTGCGTTTCCAATAGACAGCCAGATTAAATGGCCCTAAGCCATCTCCTTTGTTGCACAAAACACCTGTATAGAATTTGGACATTCCCGGTTTAAAGCTCAGCTGTTTGAGCACCTGATACTCTTGATGGACTTCCTCTTGAAAATGACCGTCTTTCTTCTGTCTTAAAGCAAAAGATACACCCTCAGACTCAAGCCAGTCAGCTAGTTTAGGGCTATGGAACTCTCGATCTCCCAGGACAAGAACCGGATAATTCTTAAACAGATGTAGCACTGTTTTTAAGAGCCGTTGTTGAGTGGCTAGATTACTATTACCCACATGCTCTAAAACTTCCCAATACAGTGGAAGAGCATGGGTTCCCCAAATGATACTCACCATGAATATATTGCGACCTTTCCATTGGGTTCTATCTATCGCTATGATCCAATAGCCATATTTTCGATGTTTGAATTTCTTCAACCGACGACGATGCTCCCGATTTAATCCTCGTCCTGTTTGCTCTTGTCGAATCCAATATTTAATCAGGGGGAACCACAAAACTTTGATGCTCAGTTGTGGCAATACTAAAAAGCGTTGCAAGTTACGTTTTCGACTGGGATATTGAATCGGTTGAGGAAAGACACTGGCCAATATGGAGAGTTTTACCTGGCGATGAGCCTGTATCAGTAACAACAGAAGTTGGAGGGTTAGATACTGACTTTCACTCAGATGAGCACGGAGAGTTGTTTGGTATGATGCAGGGAACATTTTTTGAGATGGGAGTACGATTGTACTCCCTATTTTTTTGCCCTACTATTTTCTCAAGCTTCTGCCACGTATAGCCTACGGCGACCTTGTCCCCCGTTAAGGTCGAAAGTAGTCTTTAAATCGATCAAAAAGACCATTACCACGGGAGAAAAGCTCGATTTATCTGTTGCTGATGCGGTGGCGACAGCCATGCGAGATTGGGCAATCACCAAAGGTGCTCTTTACTATGCCCACGTGTTTTATCCCATGACTAACCTAACTGCGGAAAAGCATGACGGCTTCATCTCAGTTCAAGGGGATGGCAATATTATTTCAGAATTTTCTGGCAAGTTACTAGTTCAGGGAGAACCCGACGGGTCTTCCTTCCCCAATGGTGGTATTCGAGACACCTTTGAAGCCCGAGGTTATACCGGCTGGGATGTCACCAGTCCTGCCTACATCATGGAAACGGACAATGGGTCCACCCTTTGTATTCCTACTGTATTTGTCTCTTGGACTGGCGAAGCTTTAGACAAGAAAGTCCCCCCTGTTGCGATCCATCGCTGCCATGGACAAAGCTGCCAACAAAGTGCTACAGCTTTTGGGCCATAAGGATGTTGCTCATGTCAACTCAAGCTGTGGTGCCGAACAAGAATATTTCCTGATCGATGCGAACTTTACTAGCCAGAGGCCAGATTTGATGTTGGCTGGGCGAACCTTGTTTGGCAAAGCTCCTGCCAAAGGCCAGGAATTTGATGATCATTATTTTGGTGCGATTCCAGAACGGGTTCAGGTGTATATGCAGGATGTGGAGGAAACCCTCTACAAACTCGGCATCCCTGCCAAAACTCGACATAACGAAGTGGCCCCAGGGCAATTTGAAATTGCTCCCTTTTTTGAAGCAGCCAACGTGGCCAGCGATCATCAGCAGTTGCTCATGACAGTCCTAAAGCATACGGCCAAGAGGCATGGTTTTGTTTGTCTATTGCATGAAAAACCCTTTGCCGAGATTAACGGTTCGGGCAAACATGTGAACTGGTCTGTAGGCAATTCGACCCAAGGGAACCTGCTAAACCCAGGAGACTCACCGAATGAGAATGCCCAATTTCTGATCTTTTGTGGAGCTGTTATTCGAGGTGTTCACAAGTATGGTCCCCCTAATGCGAGCTGCGATCGCCACCGCCAGCAATGATCACCGCCTGGGTGCAAATGAGGCACCGCCTGCGATCATGTCTGTTTATTTGGGAACCCAATTAGAAGAAGTGTTCAATCAGATCAAACAGGGGTCAGTAAAAGACTCCAAGCCCAAAGGGGTGATGGATTTAGGGATTGATGTTCTCCCTCCCCTGACGAAAGATCCCGGTGATCGCAACCGCACCTCTCCCTTTGCCTTTACCGGCAATCGGTTTGAATTTCGAGCTGTGGGATCGAGTCAATCAGTATCTGGTCCTTTGATTGTTCTGAATACAATGCTGGCAGACTCCTTAGAATGGGTAGGCAATCGACTTGAAAGCGAATTAGCCAAAGGACTCGATCTGAATGTTGCCATCCTGGCAGTACTCAAAGAAGTAATGGAAGCCCATGGTGTCGTTGTCTTCGGAGGGAATGGCTATTCTGACGAGTGGCATAAAATGGCGGTTGAAGAGCGGGGCTTAGTCAACTTGCTGACGACAGCTGATGCCTTACCCTACTTGAAAGCTGAATTCATTGAAGACCTGTTTGAGAAAACAGGAGTGTTGACGCCTGTTGAACTGGAAAGTCGTTTTGAAGTCTACGCGGAGCAGTATATCCTCTCCATTGAGGTGGAGGCAAAGCTAGTCGCCAATATGGCCAAAACTATCATTTATCCTGCTGCAGTAGAGTACTTATCCAAGTTGTCCTCCACTATTTCCAGTTTGGCCAATTTAGGTATTGATTGTGAAAAGGAGAGTGCCAAGACAATTGCCGAACTCACCAATTCTATGGCTGCAGCCACAAGCAAGTTAATTACAGCAGCAGAAAAGCATGACTTTGCTTCGACAGAAGCTCAGATGATGTATTGTGCGAAAACGATCCGTCCGCTAATGGACGAAGTGCGCTCCTATGCAGATGCTTTAGAAGGTGAAGTCGCAGATAGTTTCTGGCCCTTGCCGACGTATCAAGAAATGTTATTTATCAAGTGACTGTCTGCCCATAGGAGTAAGAATCAAACTCACTTGAGGCCAGCTTCCAGTGAGTTTCCTGAGCAGAATGTCGTCATTTGGCCGATAACCGCAATCATGGAGTCACAGTATCGGTTCTTTAAGCAACAAAATATTTACTTAAGAAATAATATTGACCCGTCTTATCGATTAGGCTGCCAAAGTACGCAGTAATCACTCTCTAGATCTAATCCTTGTCCACGGATTAACTTTTTCTGCAAGGGTTCAGATACCTGGCTAAAGACTAAGGTAAATTGCTCATCCTGGGCAAGTTTCAGGAGCTTATTAAAGCTAAGGACTGCCGAAGCATCAAGGCCGAGAACTGATTGAAAATTTAGAATAAAACCGTCAGGTGTATTACCCGTTTGGGAGTACAGGATGCGAGATCGCAGCTTTTGAAATAAGAACGTCGCATTTCCGAAAAACAGAAATCCCTGCAAATCGATCCATTCAAGTTTACCGTGGGGATGAGTAAGCTCTGCTGCGGCCATCACGGACTTATTCTTGGTCGTTATGACGTTGTTTTTACTTAAACCGTCCAATTCAATTGGGCTTTTCTGAGTACAGTTATATAGAAATTGGATGACGGTCATACAAAAGCCCACAACAATTCCCACCATAAACCCAACCCAGTTAATCACCACTAATGTCACCAGAATGGTGAAGTAATCGTCCCAAGCCAGCCTAAACCAAATCTTATACAGCCATTGCCAAAGCAAATCTAATCCTAAAAACAACAGTAGACTACCCAATATTGGTTTTGGGAAATAGGCCAAAAAAGCAGGCCCCAGAAATAGCACCGCAATGCAAGGCAACGCTTTAAACAGACCGGTTAATCGACTGGCAGCACCCATTTTATGCACTAAGAGGGTGCTAGGTAGCGCTTGATTGCCCGCCATTGTGCTACCTAATCCGGCTGCCAAATTAGCCATGCCCACAGCCCTTAATTCTCGATTGAGGTCTAAATCTTGACCGAGGGCTAATTCAATACCGCCATTTGTTAGTACCAGTGACAATAAACTCACAAACACCAAAAGACCAAGGATATCGCTGTGTTGAATAATGACATCCCAATGGACTTGCTCTAGACTTTGACGGGTCAAGGGTTGCCATAAATCCCCAGCTGGGAAGGGTCCTAATAACCACCCCCGATCTCGGATGGTAGTGAGGGGTACATGCGACTGCCACACCGCTCCATAAAAGAGGCCAGTGGCTGCAAACAAAATACCCGGCATGATCAGCGAATGACGAAATTGCTTGGTCATAATCAGTAGAACCAGGGCAATAATCAACCCTGTTCCCCAGTGCAATGCAGGATCAAGTTCAATAAACCAAGCCAGATTGGCAAACGTAAGAGGTTCTCCAGTCATGACTTGAATCGCCCCTCGAATTAGCAACCAGCCCGTCGCAGCCATAAACCCACCCACGACTGGATAGGGGATAAACTGTAGGGCATTTCCACCTCGGATAGTTCCCAACACCCAAAGGGTTGCACCTGTAAGCAGAGAGCCTAGGGCAATGGCAGCAACAACCGTCATTAAGATTTCGGGGTTGGATATTGATTCTGTCGCTAGGGTAGCTGCAATTTTTGCAGCTAGAATTGCCAATACAGCAGTGGGAGCTGCGAGTGGAGTGGCTATCATCCCAGGAAGTGAACTGGTGAGGGCAACCACAATGCTGATCGCTGCTGAGCTAAAGATGGCAATGCCCACACCGACATTAAGATGAATTGCAAGACTACCAGAAAAAATTAAGGCAGCATAGGAAATGGCCCGAATCACACCAATAATGCCTGTAATAGTGCCAGCCACAAAGCTAGAAAAAATTGATTCGAGCTTGAATTCCTGTAGGTAAGATTTAAAGAGATCGGGTTGGGACAACTTCTTGATTAATACAAACTTCATAAATAATGGCTGACTAAAAGGGTGATCTAAAAGGTTGAAAAATAAGGGACTTAGACATGCCTTGGCTACTGCATCACTTGAAGCTGCTGCTCACGACGACTGAGACTATCACAGAGGATTTTGACAATGTGAGCTTGAAGCAATTGAGCTAGATCAGATGATTCTGTTTGCATCTGTTCAAAGGTGTCTTTGGGCAAAGAGTAGAGTTGACAGGGCGTATCTGTAATTACGGAGGTTGATAAGGGCACTTTGCTAAAGAAACGCATTTCACCCAGGAGATGTCCACGAGTACAGGTTTGTAAACGCTTACTATGGCCATTGGTTTGTTCTAACAAGACGCTCACCTGACCTGATTCAATGAAATACAGCCCAGGAGCCCCATCACTTTGTCGAAAAATATAATGTCCAGCGGGAAATGACTGGACATTAAGGTAGGTCATAAAGCGTTGTGCCTGCTCTAGGGAGAGAAACTGATGGGCAAGCAGCTCAGTCATAGTGGTGAGAGCCTGGGCAGTAGGTGTCTCCAGAGATAGGGCTGCTGATAATATTTGTTGCTCGCACCATTCCAAACCTCGATCAATATCAGCAAAGATCTGATAGTGATTTGATTCAAAACTGATGTCTAGGCCTTGGTGAAAGACTTGTTCTAGGTTGGGTAGGAGATTTGTCAGGACTAGTGAAAAGTGATGCTGACGAGCCAGCTTCAAAATCTTGTCAAAGGTTAAAACAGCGGAGGAGTCTATCCCCTGAACCTGTCGAAAATCAATTACAACGTGTTCAAGAGGCTGAGCTGTATTCGTCAGTAATGGTAGGGACTGGTCAGGATTTTTATCCAACAAGCGATCGCGCACTTTGTTGAGCAGATAGTTTGCAGTTCCAAAGAATAAAAATCCCTGGAGTTCGAGTACGTAAATTTGGCTGCCGTTCTGGGTCAGAATCTGATTCTCTACGGGGCTGCGATCAACGTTACTACGGGTGGTGGCACCGGAAAACACTTGACGGGCAACATCAACTTGGCTATAGCAATACATAAACCAAATGACTGTACTCACAAAACCTGTCACAATCCCTTGCAAAAAGCCCACTGTATTTATCACAACTAGGGCAGCCCAAACGGTCATATAGTCCCACAGGGGAAGGGAAAAGTAGGCTTTGTATAGCCATTTCCATAGCAAGGATAGCCCTAAATAGAGAATCACACTGCCGAGAACCGCTTTGGGGAGGTAGGACAGAAAGCTAGAGCCAAGAGCCAGAACGGCAAGGGATGGAAGCACTGCAAAGAGGCTAGTGAGTCGATGTTTAGCACCGATATCGTTGACGAGCAAAGTGCTAGGTAAGGCTTGATTCCCCATCATGCCACCCCCCAGCCCTGTGGCTAGATTGGCTAATCCAATGGACTTCAGTTCACTATTGAGGTCTAAATCTTGACCAGTAACCAGTTCAATACTGCTATTGCTGAGCAGCAGCGACAAAAAACTAATTACCATGACGGTGAGGAGACCGCTGCTTTGATGGAGAATAGCACTCCAGTGGACCTGGGAAAATAACTGCAGAGTAATGGGTTGCCAAAGATGATCGGCTTGGGGGAAAGGACCCAAGAACCAACCGGCTGCACGAGCAGTTTCTAGTGATGTACCGCTTCCCAGAAGCATTAGATAAAATAAACCAGCACAGATCGCCAGGGTGAGGGGCATTACCCAAAATTGTTGCCAAAGGTGGGTGGCCATAAGCAGGGCGATCGCAAACACCAAACCCGGTACCCAGCACCACAGGATCTTAGGCTCAAAGAGCTGCTCTAGGGAAGACCAAGTTAACGGTATATCGGTTGTAATCTGCACAAACCCACGTGTCAGTAGCCATCCTGTCCCCGCCATGAATCCACCGATGACAGGATAGGGAATAACTCGAATGCGATTTCCCTGACGACAGAGGCCGAGGCACAACAATAATGCACCCGTCAGTAGTGCACTGATGGCAATCATAATCACTACTGTGGCCCTCACCTCAGCAGCGGGTTCTCCCTGTAGCTCTGTTGAAATACCCGCCGCTATCATCGCCAAAATAACGGTGGGAGCAGTCAATGGTGTAGCTATCATCCCTGGTAGGGTACTAGTAAGAGCAACGATGACCAGAGTCACCGCTGTGCTAAAGACCGTGAGGCCTAAACCCACGGGCAGGTGAATGGCTAACGCCCCAGAGAAAATTAAACTGGCATAGGAAATAGCTCGGATAACCCCAATAGTTCCTGTTACGATTCCTGCAGTCCCGCTTGTAATTAGAATTTGAGGTTGCAGCATTTCTCGAAGAGATTGTTGCAAAGAAGAGGGGTTCGAAGTTGTCACCAAAGGTTTGAACATAGTTTATTTACAAGCTGGACGGCATTTCTATCAGGGATAAAGTCATCCAGTGAAATACTATACTCACTAATCCATAACATGGGGTACTCGGATGTAATATCAGCCACACTCTTAAGGTCCGCCTAGTGATACTGCGACCTAGCGAGTTGCGAACAGTGTGCTCAACGCGGCTAGATCAACATTGCCCCCACTGAGAATGACTCCTACCCGTTGATGGGGTTGGATGGCCCCTTGCTCAAGGACAGCGGCGGCAGCTAGCGCCCCTGTGGGTTCTACTACTACCTTCAACCGCTCCCAAATGAATAGCATCCACTTTAGGATGGATTCTTCAGATACCGTTTGCATAGCATCGACATAGTGAAGTACTAAAGGGAATGTCACTGTCCCTAAGCATGGTGTTCGAGCACCATCGGCAACTGTGTCTGGGTTCTCAACCGTCTGTAGCGTTTGAGTCTGAAAAGAACGGGTAGCATCATCGGCCTTTTCAGGTTCTACCCCCACTACTCGACAATTGGGTGAGAGGGCTTTGGCTGCGATCGCAGAACCAGATAATAATCCACCTCCACCACAAGGGACATATAACCGATCCAATGGCCCGACCTCCTGAATCAGCTCCATTGCTGCTGTTCCCTGTCCTGCCACAATATGGGGATGATTATAGGGAGGGATTAACTTGAGGCCTTTCTCATGAGCAATTTCCCGTCCTAATTCCTCCCGGTTAACGGTATGGCGGTCATAGAAAATTACGTTGCCCCCGTATCCGCAAGTGGCAGCTTGCTTTACAGCAGGGGCATCTTCAGGCATTAAAATCGTTGTTTGAACAGACAAGAGTTGACCAGCTAGGGCGCAAGCCTGAGCGTGGTTACCCGACGAGAACGTTATCACCCCTTGCTGACTTTCCTGATGTGAGAGTTGAGCCAGAGCGTTATAAGCTCCTCGAAATTTAAATGCTCCCGCCCGTTGAAAGTTCTCACATTTGAAATAAACCTGACACTGGGTCAATTTGTTAACGGTTGCTGATGTAAACACTGGGGTCGAATATGCCACCCCCTGCAACTTTCTGTAGGCATGTTCTATATCGGTATAGTTCACCTGTAAATTTTGATAGGAAAGCATCTCTGAATTTATTGATGATGACATCACTATTTTGGAGAGTGATCAAAATCGGGGGGAATCTCGCTATACCGTATGTAAAACAACACACACCTAGCATACATTCAGTCTGCAGCATGGAATCACTGAACCCTGTGTGGTATCTAAAGCTCGCTGATTATAGTATTTCCTGATTGATTCAGGTAAATAGGAAATGGGAAACCTTACCCTACATGACTTCCCCTGGTTTTGATCACTCTCATCCAGAATGGCTTGTAGCTAGGTTTGAATTTGCTGCCCTATGGATGCAGTAAGTTGATTTGCCATCTGTGAAACTTCCCCCTCCTGATTTCTAGGATTGCTGGATGATTAGCCAATTTAAATTTCAGAATTCTCAATAGCTAGCCCTGATCCTCAGTTGATTTAGTAGATCAACTGAGGATCCAAGATTGATGCATATCTATGCCTTTTTGGGGGCAAGCTTGAATGATGAGAAGCAGTTGCTTATCGAAAATCTAGAACAAATACCTTGAAAAGGAACTATTAGAAGATAAATCGCCGTTAGTGACCCTTTTATGTCTATCATTAGTCTGCATAAATGACTTATTGGAATGCATTAAAAAATTTATTGTCTCCAGATCAATATATGCCTCATGGTCACTGTTACCTTTGGCAAACTCCTTTGATCGGTCTACATGTCGTTAGCGATTTACTGATCGCCATCGCCTACTTTTCCATTCCATTAATGCTGCTCTACTTCATATCTCAACGAAATGATGTACCTTTTCAGAACATCTTTCTACTCTTTGGGGCATTCATCGTCTTATGTGGCACTGGACATTTATTGGAGGTGTGGACTTTATGGCATCCGGCTTACTGGTTATCAGGGACTGAGCAAGCAATCACTGCTCTAGTCTCCTGCTACACAGCTGCGGAAATGGCAACGCTTCTCCCTAAATTCCTATCCTTGAAAACACCCGAACAGCTGGAAACAGTCAATCAAGCCCTACAAAAAGAAATTCTGGAACGCCAAAGAGCCGAAGTTGAACTCCGTACCCTCAATGATGGTTTAGAAAATCTGGTCCAGGAACGGACGGCTGAATTACAAAAAGCTGCTGAGCGAGAGCATGCCTTTTCTCGGATTATTCAGCGCATGCGAAAGACCTTAGATATACAGACTATTTTTGACGATACGACTCATGAATTAAGGCAGGTCATTGCTTGCGATCGGACCTTGGTCTATCAGTTTAAATCCGATTGGAGTGGCACATTAGTCGCTGAGTCGGTGAGTCAGCAGAGTCCATCGATCATAGCCCTCAAAGCAGCCTATCCGGGAGCTAAGACTGCAGAGATTTCCCCTCCCAAGGGCCTGAAGCAACTACTAAGCCAAACCTATCTTTATGAATTTGCTTTAGGAGATCCAACTCAAGAATTACAATGCCGTACCATTGAAAACGTCAATGACTTTGGGTTTGATCGGTCGTGCCTCAAATAATTGTGGGGTAGCAAAGAATGTCATTCCAGTTCCATGGGCAATCAGCTAATCCTGCTCGTTGGGCCGCAGTCGTTTTGAATCGGCTGTGAGTCCAAATCCAATTAAAATAGCTCACCCCTAACCGAGCCGTAACCTTCGTTTGCTCCCAAACTTTGCCAAACTTATTTTGGCGGCGATGCCATCGACCTGTTTGCTGCCGAACAATCCCATTGGTACGCTCCAATCGTTGAGTTCGGTCTTTACCAATGTAGTGGATAATGTCTGGCCCTAAGATGCGCTCATAACCGCCCCAATCATCACTATTCCAAAACTTGCAATCGGTCTTGCCTTCAGTGCTGGTCATCAGTTCATCCAACAATGAGTCGGTATGCTTGCCCACCCGACAGGTCAATATCAAACCACTGGTGTTGGCCAACGTAATCGCCATCCAACAATCGCCCACCTCTAGCTCTGATGGTCGGCAATGTTTTTGCTTTTTTTCACAAAGGACCACATCTCATCGGCACTGACATCATCGGTGCTGACTGCTTGAACGTTGCCATTATGAAGTTGCTGAGAGCGTTGGCTAGCAGAACGCACGAGGGAGACAACCGTGTTGTAGGAAAGCCCAGTGATTCGGGCAATGCCTCTGAGACTCGTGCCTTCTGCATGAGATTGGAGAACTTGATGGATCGTCTCTCGGCAGGTCTGTCGACGATAGTAAAGGGTATCAAAGGTTTCAGTGAAAGTTCGTTTACAAATAGGACAGTGATACCGTTGTTTCTCATTGGCCATCTTGCCATGCTTATAGGCTTTGGGATGACCGCACAATGGGCATTGCATGGTTACTCTAATAGCAGAAGGAATGTATTATTCTATCTGACCCACATTTGATTGAATCACAACCGTTTGATCTTTATACCCTTAAAGCTTTAAAGCGGTTAAATATTGGATCCTACCTCGTGGTTCCCATTATTGATGGGACGCATCTATGGGGGTTACTCATGGCGACGCAAGATGTTGCTCCTTATGATTGGGATTTATCAGCCACCCAAATCATGGCTCAGGTGGGGACCCAATTGGGAGTGGCCGTTCAGCAGGCTGAGCTATTAGCCCACTCACAGAAACAAGCCAGCGTACTCAAAGCTACCAAAGAGGAGGCCGAAAGAGCCAATCGCTCAAAAAGTGACTTCTTAAGCCATATGAGCCATGAACTTCGCACCCCTCTTAATGCCATTTTGGGCTATGCCCAACTGATGCAGCACTCTCAACATCTAGGTGCTCAGGAGACAAAGTACGTCAATACGATTAACCGCAGTGGAAACCATCTTCTAGCATTAATCAATGATGTTTTGGAAATGGCCAAGATTGAGGCAGGACAACTCCACCTCTCGCTAGTTAGTTTTGACCTATATAACTTACTCACTGAGTTGGAGGAACTGTTTAGTCTCAAAGCTTCAAGCAAACAGCTGCAACTCTATTTTCATGGTCAAGCCCTTGTCCCTCGATATATCAAGACTGATCAAGGCAAACTTCGTCAAGTGTTAATTAACCTTCTGGGTAATGCCATTAAATTTACTCAAAAAGGACAGATCGATTTATATGTCTCTGTAGATGGCCAAACTTTAACGTTTGCTATCAGCGATACAGGACCAGGCATAAACGCTGAAGGTCTAGATAAACTCTTTAATGCGTTTGAGCAAGGAGATATTGGTTTGGAATCGAGAGAAGGCACGGGGTTAGGACTTAGTATTAGCAAGAAGTTCGTACGACTAATGGGAGGAGATCTCACCGTAAATAGCCAAAAAGGACAAGGCTCTACATTCGTCTTCCATATTCCTTTAGTGATTGCTAACGAAGTGGTACAAGACATTGATGAATCGGTTGTTCAGTCTCTACGTCTAGACCCAAACCAGCCCGATTTCCGAATTCTAGTTGCTGATGATGAGCAGACGAATCGCACTCCTCTTTCTGAGTTTTTATGCTTGATGGGGTTTTCAGTTCGGGAAGCTAAGAACGGCCGAGAGGCACTCTTGATCTGGAGGGAATGGCAACCTCATTTGATTTGGATGGATATGCAGATGCCTGAATTGGATGGTTACCAGGCAACTCAAAAGATTAAAGCGACTTCTCAAGGAAACAACACAATTGTGATTGCTCTCACAGCAAGTGTGTTTGAAGAAGATAAACAAAAAGTCCTTGATGCTGGATGTGATGACATTTTACGCAAACCGTTTCGACAGAATGAAGTGCTACAAAAAATGGCAGCTCATTTAGGGGTGAAATATCTATCAGTGGAAAGTCCTCAAGTTCGTGATCCGGTGGATAAAGATCAACGCCATCATCCTGAAAACCTTGATCCAGAAAATTTCAAGGTCATGCCACCCGATTGGATAATAAAAATCAACCAAAGGGCCAACCAAGGAAACGATCTTCTTCTTTTGCAACTCATTGAACAAATCTCCTCAGAACATGAAGCCATGGCCATCCGTTTGACCAATTTGGTAGAGAACTATCAGTTCGACAAGATCATTCAACTTACGGAAGCTTTGATAGAAAAGTGATACCACCAAAATTCACCCTTCATAAATTTGAACCCATCATGAATGAGCTTACTCATAACCTGACCATGGACATCTCTAGTCCAGCCACCCAGTTATTACCCAGTGAGATCCTGATCGTTGATGACACGTTAGAAAATCTGCGGTTACTCTCTAGCATGTTGTCGATTCATGGCTATTCCGTTCGAAAAGCCACTGGTGGTGAAATGGCACTCAAATCAGTTGAATCACTGCCACCTGATTTAATCTTGCTGGATATCCTCATGCCTGACTTGAATGGCTATGAAGTTTGTGTTCAATTAAAGCGGAATCCTCAAACTGCAAGAATACCCATTATCTTTCTGAGTGCTTTGGATGATCCGTTGGATAAAGTCAGAGCGTTTGAAGTCGGTGGCCTAGATTACTTAACTAAACCCTTTCAAGTAGAGGAGGTATTAGCACGCATCCATAGTCAGCTCTCATTAAAAGCAGCCCGAGAAAAAATCTTGGTCTTAAATGACCAACTTCAAGAATGGGTCATTGAGCAGAATCGCAAGTTGAATATAGCAAGTAGCCGTTTATTAGAAACGAGTCACTGCGACCCTCTCACTAATCTTCCTAATCGAGTCTCATTTTTTAAGAGATTGGAGCAAACTCATTTCCTTGCCAAAATGGATGAGTCCTACTTGTTTGCTGTAATATATCTGGATTGTGATTGCTTTAAAGCTGTCAATCATGCTTATGGCTATCAAGTAGGGGATGAATTATTGAAACAACTAGTAGAGAAAATACAAGAATTCATTCAACCTGATGACATGTTAGCTCGATTAGGAGGGGATAAATTTGCCATCCTTCTCAATAAACTTGCCAATCATAGCGAGACAACACAACTAGCAGAAAAGATCCTACTATCTTTGGAGCAATCCTTTCAAGTTCAGGGATATGAAATTTTAATCATTACTAATATTGGTATTGATTATGGACAAGGTGATGACGACACATCAGATAGTGTTTTGAAGAATGCTGAAATAGCTATGTATCAATCTAAAAAGATGAAAAATAGAAATTACAAAGTTTATACTTCACTGAACGATGACACCTAATAAAAGCAACTTATATTAGATATCTTTAGAGCCATGTATTCTATACTGCAGACGACTTGTGACTTAACATAGTAGCGGAGAGATTTGGCACACTGGGAGTATCCCCCCACCTACTCTCTTACTTGCATGATTAAAATTGATTTCACCGCAGAGGAAATCCAACACCTCAACTACGAACGCTATCATCATCCTCACCCACGGGTGCAGCGACGGATGGAAGTGCTCTACTTGAAAAGTCAGGGTCTTCCCCATGCCCAGATTTGTCAGCTTTGTCAGATTAGTCGTCCGACCTTAGCTAAAACCCTTCGTCAGTATCAACAAGGCGGAATTGAAGGACTGAAGACCCTGGAATACAAAGGTCAACCTAGTTCACTCAATGCTCATAGCGATAGTGTGAGAGCCTACTTTGAGCACCACCCGCCCCGCACCAGTGCAGAAGCCCAAGCAGTCATTGAACAATTGACAGGCATTAAGCGTTCTCCAACCCAGATCAAAGCCTTCCTCAAGCGCATTGGTTGTCGCTATCGAAAAGTGGGGGTTCTTCCCAGCTTTTGGTGATTCGGTTTAAACCCTTACTCAGAAAGAGATTTGCTTCTTTCTCATGAAGCCATAATTAGTCGCTTGGCGAGTAGTGTTAATCCTGCCCTGCCAAACATCTGACGCTTAAGCATTTTTAGTTTGTTGTTGAGTCCCTCCACCGGACCATTACTGACCTCCATCATCATGCTGGCTTTGACTGCAGCATAGTCATCCATGAGACCCGCAGCAAACTTTTTCAACGGTTGAATTGGACAGGTCAATGCCTTCATCAACCAACAATCAAAAGCATCGGCCTGTCGTTGTCTGAGCAACTCAAGGAACGTATGAGCTAAATCAACAAGGGTTGCTAAGTCCGGGTGTTGTTTGACCAGGTATTCCAACAACTCTTTATTTTCGGGTTCTCGATTCTCTTCTTTGAGCACAATTAGATAGGCTGCTTGACGAGGTGTAAAAGGAGGAGCTTGAGGATCAATGACAGTGGGTAAGGACTTTGTCACTGGAGCACGATATGAAGGAAGGCTCTGAGCTTCGCGGAACCCACGAAGGTAACGCTGGAGAGTGCGTTGGGAGCCTTCATAGCCATTCTGTCGGAGCAATACCATCAAGACTTTGGAGTTCGTTATTCCAGAATTCCACCAAGCCACAACCTCCTGTTTGTAGGGGGTCGAGTAGGCTCCTACCCAAGGTCGGACGTCGGTTATAAGTTTCTGGAAAATCAGGTCGGGTACCATATTTGCGAACAGTACATTCACTCACTCCGACTTTGTCTGCAATAGCTGCAGTCGACCATTGTTGTTCGCGGAGAGCTTTAATTTCTTGCTGCTGTTGTACCCGAATTTGATGGTTTGCCTGTGCCCGTTCTTGAAAGGTTGCAGTGGCAGTCGATTGAGGAATTACAACAACCGTTGCAGTATGCCCTAGATTTGAGCTAGTGACTGGGTATTGCTCCCGTGAAGCGGCTTTAAGCTCAGCATGGTAGTTTTCCAATGAAAGCTCAAGCGCTTCACTCAAATTTTTGACTAGATGAAAGCGATCTGCAACTTGTCTGGCGTCTGGCGCAGCCTTATCCATGGCACTTTTGTAGGTCTTGGAACGGTCACGGGATAATACTTCTATACCTGGATGCTCTCGTAGCCAATCGACCAATGTGTCTGCTTTGCGATCTGCTAGCAGGGCAATAGGTTGATGAGTCTCTAAGTTGACTAAAATTGTGCCGTAATTATGGCCTTTTCGGAACGCAAAGTCGTCTACCCCTAACACTTTTGGAACCTCGAACTCAGGGAGGGGAAGGCGCTCTAAGTGGTTGAGTAGTGTACTGCCACAGCTAAAATAGCCCAGACACTTGCCTAGACGAGAACCAGCAGCACCGCCTAAGGCTAACCCAATCTCCTGGAGATGCTGAACCTGGCGTACGGTTTTCCTGGCCCAAGGTGCCGCCACCTCTGGAATGCGTTCGGTAAAAAATACGACGGCGACACTCTGAATTCGGACAAAAGAATTTGCAGACTAGCACGAGCAAGCTTAAGCTGAAGTGCAAGCAGGGTAAGTCGGCAAGGGTTCGTTGATATCGACTGTGCACTCGATGAGCCACGCTACCGCACAAGGGGCATGGAGCCACCGTTTGGGTGGACATAACACTCAATTCCAAATGCTGGTGTTCTACATCCATTTCATAGTCGTTCAATTGGAGCCCGTTGGGGCTAGGTAATAAAGCTTGGAGTAATTCCATGGCCAGAATATTGCAAAGACTCTAGCTTCAATGGTTTCACAGATTTTTCATCGCATCACCAAAAGCTGGGAAGAGCCAAAGTGGGGTGATAGGCGACAATTGCATAGACCGAATACATGACCGCCTGACAATTACGTAGACCTCTCTAGAAATCAGGATCTCATTCTCAAAACACAAGAGATCTCAAATCAGTTCAGAGAGCATCTATACCTTTTCACTTTTTTATAACTCCATACAGGAAAGACACTAGGGTTTGTACACCTAAGACGATTAGGGACCTCTAGTGCCAGCTCCTATTAAACCTCAACAGGTACAGCTTTATATGAAAACAAAACAATCCGGCTCTTCCCAAGACACTGCAGCTGCCAAAGCAGGGATCTCAACCCGCACTGCCCGTCGTATTGATAGTGGCACCCATCGTCCCCAACGAGGCCGCCCTCATGACTGGAAAACCCGTGAAGATCCGCTGGATGGATTATGGGAATTAGAACTTGAGCCGATGTTAGAGCGTGAGCCTCGATTAGAAGCGACTACTCTATTTGAGACCTTACAAGAGGACCATCCTGGGCAATATGATGACAAGATCAGAACCGTGCAACGCCGAACCGCTAAATGGAAGGCAGCTCATGGCAAGCCCAAAGAAGTGATGTTCAAAATTCAACATCATCCTGGAGAGATGGGACAGTCAGACTTCACCCAGCTCAAAGGTTTCAGTGTGACGGTTCAGGGTGAAACCTTTCACCATATCTTGTATCACTATCGACTGAGTTATAGCGGCTGGCAGTACGTGCAGGTGATTCAAGGGTAGTTAGGTGAGATTATCTCAGCCCCCTATTCTTGAGAAGCTATATAAACCGGTGCTCTGAGGATCTGAGCTTCGGTCCAAATGTGTTCAGTTAATCCAACTGCCATGGCAGGAGTTCTCTGTTGAAAGCGCTTTTTACCCTCGGTTACTTCTAGAGGAGTTCGTAAACTGCGATGCACTCTCACCCAGTTGTAAACTGTAGCACTCCACCAAGCAACGGCCTGACGAGTATTACTGCGATGAGCGAAAGCAAGTGAGCGTCTGACTTGATGAGCATTCATCCGTCGTGCAGTGCCATTGAAACGCTCCACAGTTGAGGTGTTGGGAATGTTGTACCCTATTTCATCTAGCGCTTGATTGATCCGTTGCCAGCTCCCATGAGCTTTGCTCACCTCTACAGCTTCTAACTTTTGTCCCTGACGATGCTTGATGACTTGGACGTGGGCAAGGGTTCGAGGAATCCGATACTTGGGAGTTGGGAGGTCGACCCATCGTGCTTTGACGGGGGGGGGGAGGTAAGACACCCCGAAGATGACCGGAAAGAGAGTGCGATAACTCGCTTCTCCATCGGTCATCAGCACCAGGTCTTGGGGATGAGCTAGTCGTCTGTGACTGCCTTGCATCAGCCTTTCTATCAGGTCTGTGTTACGGGGACCAATTGCCACGTGGACAATGAATTTACTGGCGGCATCAATGGATACCGCATCCCAACACTGCTGCTTTTTGCTGGCGACGTATCCATGACGTTCGTCCATCTCTAGTATGTCGATATCCAGTTGCTGAGCTTCCTGCTCATGAAAGTCCTGGGCATGCTGACCAAACTTGAGGGTCAAACGTTTCACCGTATCCGGATGGGTGTAGGTCAGACGTGATGTTCCTTTGATAGACGTTCCTTCTGCAATTTGACGACCTACTTCTATTGCTCGAGATTCAGGGATTTTTGTATTCCAAAAGGCAGTGTTCTTGCGTTCACTGAACTCTGCTCCACAGCTATGACAGCGCAGATACCGTATTCGATCTTGTCCGTAGACTTTACGTACTGTTAAATTCTCAAGGCCCGCTTGACCATAGCTTTCACAGTTAGAGTTCACGCAAGCTAGCTCTGAAAGTAATGGCCTTTTTTTCTCTTCCATGGGAGTATCTTGGCTCAATAACTCCCTTCAGCAATACCTTTTTCGAGCCTCCCTTAGCTAGAGGGGCTGAGATAATCTCACCTAACTACCAGTCTCTCACTTGAATCATGAATGAAACTTAAGACCAAAATTTTGTTGGGCTATAGTGCAGTACTCACATTGGTCGTGTTTGTCTGTACCTGGGGGGTGATTAACCTACGTCGTTTAGGGAAAGCCAGTGATGCAATCTTGCAAGAAAACTATCGCAGTATTATTGCAGCTGGCGAGATGACAGCGGCTCTTGAACGGCAAGACAGCGCCACTCTGTTGGTGGTACTGCGAAATAAGTCAGCAGGGCAACCGCAATTCCATCAACACGAAATCAAATTTCTGCAGTGGTTAGGTCGCGCAAAAGATAACATTACTATTTCCAACGAACGGCAACTCCTCACCGCTATTGAGACCGAGTATAAAAACTATTTAGTCGCTTTCTCCAATATCCCCCAGCCAACATCAGCATCTCCTACAGTCAACACAAGCTACTATTACGAGACACTCTTACCTCAATTCCGCAAAGTCTATGACAAGAGTAATGACCTCAGAGATTTGAATCAACAAACAATGATGGCAGCTTCACAGCAAGCTCAATCTATCTCTGAGCAAGCTACTTGGTCCATGATATTTGCAGGAACTGCTGCCGCTGGCATCGGGTTGGGCTTCAGCCTGATTCTCTCGGATCGGATTACCCATCCACTGCGCTTGATGATGGGAGCGACAAAACAGATTGCAGACGGTGAGTATGAGATTGTTCTCCCTGTCCAGGCCAAAGACGAAATGGGCCAGCTGGCCCAAGAAATTACAGTTATGGGTCGCAAACTTAAGGCCTTTCACAAACTAAATGTGGGAAAAGTGATAGCTGAAAGGCAACGCAATGACGCGATTATTCACAGTATTGCCGATGGATTAGTCGTTATAGATGATGAGTTTCGAGTGATTGCCATTAATCCCATCGCAGCGAATATCCTTGATGTATTACCTGAGAAAGTAAGAGGATATTCCTTTCAAGAGATTGTCCAGAATGAAGCCCTATGTGGATATATGCATTCAACGGCAGAGTCAGGTGAACCTCCACAACTAGATGACTCCCAATCGATCTTAGAGTTGCATCGAAATCAGCAAACTCAATACTATAAATTTGCAATTACCCCAGTCAAAACAGCTACGGTGTACACATAAGTCGGTTTTGAGCTATTTCCCATGCAAAGAACATCGTCTCAAACCGTTTTAGGCCATGGGTTAGCGTTGCTGTGCCTGGAGGTCTTTGAGACTGATACCCCTTCCATCCACCCAGGCGGGCAACAATCCAAGTTGCCCAGGCCAAGGAGTTAATCGGATAAGGATTTTGTAGCTTTGTAGTTTCAGATAGATCAGAAAATGGTGTCTGCTAGAAAGTAGGCGCAAGCATGGCATCCAGACTTCCCACGGTGCATAGGTTAAGAGCCTCCATCCAAGGCATACCTTTGAGCTGAACTCCGAAATGTTCCGCTAAAGATTGCCCCGCCTTTTTCGCATCAGGGAGAAACTGTCGTAGATTATTCACAATCGCCCAGGCATTCACCATGGGATTAATGGCATCCTCTGCTCGATATTGCCCAAATTTTATGAGCTTCTTGTCCAAGAATCGCATGGAGCGATCTAAAGGTGCAGAATAGGCGGAAGCGTCTTTATGTTTCAGGTGATTCGTAAACAGAAAGCGTTTGTGCTTGAGAATATCTAATCGTTTGAGCAACATTGGCTCATCGGCATAGCGTTCACGATTGCGCCGTACCCTTTGTGAATAAGACGCTAGTGAAGAAGCATTTAGAACTGAATCGAAATCATCTTTGAGTTGTTGGAGTTGGTCAGGTAGCCAATCAGGGTGGGTCTTTGAGAAATCATCAAACGTGGCACTCACCCGTTTTTGGCCATGGAGTTTGCACTCTATCAAGTCGAGGCCAACCTCAGATATCCAAGCATTTTGAGAAGCGACCCAGCCGTCGGTGGTCACCGATGCGGGGACATACAGTTGTGCTTGATCCAAGTGGCCTGTGGCTTGTGCGGCGGCGTCCATTTCCGTCAGAAACCGATGGATGGTGACTTGAAAAGCATCCTCATCCGTGGACTTCATCAATTCGGTATACCAAATCAATTCAGCTTGAGCCACCAAAAACAAGTAGATTTGCTCCCCCTCTAAACTGGCAAACTTCTCGTCACTGAGTAAATGGGCGGGGGGGTGAGTCCCAGACGCAGTAAAAGTAAATACACAGGCATCAAGTTCCCCAACCACTGCACCAGACTCCAAACCCAACCGGGTTGCCAACCTCGCTCTGCTCCCTGCCAGCTATAAATCGTAGCCGTCTCTCTGTTGCTCAGTCCCATGCCTAAATTCAACTCCAGCAGTTTCCCCAAGCAGTCGGCATCTTGACGACGATAGCGCAGGATAAAGCTGGGCAAAACCGTGAAAACGGCTCGACAGCTTTGGCAGCGCACTCGACAGATAGGGATTGTCTCGACTGGTCCTAACCACCCTTGAACTTGGCGCTCTCGTAGAGCATGGAGCGTATAACGACTGGTATCACGGCAGCAGGGCTTATGACGTTCTGGAGAGAGTTGGGCTGTCAGGGGCGCTTGCAGATACTCGATTAAGGGGCGGCGATTGTCTGCTTGCACCAGGTCTAAATAGTCTTGTTTGGTTGCACCAAAATGAACAATTGCCGTACGATTTTGATGGGCTTGTTTTTCAGTCATGACTAATTCGCTACGCTCAGAGTCACTGAAGTATAAGCTTTTCAGACCTTTGCTGTCTCAGACACCATTTTCTGATCTATCTGGTAGTTTTACCTTGGACTGTGGGGGCAATTTGTTTCAGGTATTGCTGCTGTTCATCGGTAAAAGTGATAGATGCAGGCCATTGTGGCTCGTCTCGTCCTTCCACCATTTGCAATGTCGCAATCGCAACCGATAAGGCTAAGACGGTGAGGCGCTGAATTGCTTCACCCGATTCGAGTTGCGTCGATTCAAGATCTAACCCCGTCTTCTTGAGTTGCGCGAAAAGCCGCTCAATTCTCCACCTGAATTTGTACCATTCCAGGATTTGTAGCGCTTGCTCAAGGGATTCCACCGTGTGAGTGGTCAATAAGCGCCAATGAATCGGGTTCTGACCTTTGGGCGTTGTCTGTTCTACCGCTTCGATGGCATACAGTTGAATACTCGGTGGATAGTCCAATTCCTAAATGTTCAGGTCGTTGAATTTTGACTGGAGCACAGCGGATCAGTAGCTTTGCATCTCTAGCCATCCGCTGAGTACGGGATTCGTACTCAATCGTAATCGTGGTAAATCCAATCCCCCACCGTGATTTGAGATATCCATAGAGTGATTTGGATTGACCTAGCAGACGACGGTCTTGACGAACC
The DNA here is from genome assembly GCF_021497025.1 of Acaryochloris sp. 'Moss Beach'. Taxonomy (NCBI): domain Bacteria; kingdom Bacillati; phylum Cyanobacteriota; class Cyanophyceae; order Acaryochloridales; family Acaryochloridaceae; genus Acaryochloris; species Acaryochloris sp. 'Moss Beach'. Next base: position 8,631 of record NZ_CP071720.1, on the reverse strand, counting down.
CTGACTAGGAGATGATTGAATGCATCGGGAACCGTTGCCCACTCTTCATATAAGTCCGATTCTCGGTCACCGATATGAGTGACCAGGCTAGCCCCTCCTGTCTTCAGACAGTGTTGACTTCGCTCAGCAGATGCTAACCATTTGAAGGATTCTTTCTCCTCAATCGGCAGGTTTTGATATCCTCCTCTATTTTTGACGGTTGGACGATTCGGGTCCCGAGTCCACAGTTGAAGTGCACTCAATCCTAACGGGAAACCAGTCCCTGCATCTAAGGCGAGGGTCGGGTGAATAAAAAAACCCACATCGCGATCATTGCCGACAACACCCAACTCTTCTAGCTTTAAGCGTCCTGAATGAGATTGTAAGTTGACCTCACTTGTATCACTGACGGCTAAAACGTGTCGTCCTTTGACTTGTTGCTGGCAGTGGTCACAGAGGCTTTTGACCAACTCAGATATGGACACGTTTTCATTCTCTAAGAAGCGATAGAAGCCCACTTGCTCTGCGCGACCTTGGCTGATTTGACGGATGCTTACGCTCTGATGGTGATGAATGGCATCGAATAATGAAGCCCCCTTTTGAGCAAACGAAGGTCGCCAAAGGTAGTTCCATTAATCAGTTCTTCGTGCACCAAAATAGGATTTTCCATATCTATGAGGATGCTCTATACGACTTCACTACAGTCTAATTCAGACTTGTGTGTACACCGTAGGTCAAAACAGAGGGTAACCGTAGGCTGGGCGTAGTGTTACTGTTACAAGACATCACTCAACTCAAAGAGGTAGATCGCCTCAAAAGTGAGTTCGTCGCCACAGCATCCCACGAGTTAAGAACACCTCTAACTGGAATGACGATGAGTATGGGGTTATTGCTAGAAACAGCAGAGGAGAAATTGTCCGAGTCGGAATTAGAACTATTGCAAACCGCCCAAGATGATATGCAGCGGTTACGAGCATTAGTCAATGACCTCTTAGATCTGTCAAAAATTGAATCTGGGAAAATCAGCTTGGATGTAGCGTCAGTAGATGTATCACTACTGATTGATAACGCCTTATCCATGTTCAAAGTACAGGTTCAAGACCAAGGAGTGGAATTGAAGTCTGTGATTGCCGATGGACTTCCCCCAGTGAGGGCCGATGCCAATAAAATTACCTGGGTTCTCACTAATCTAATAGCCAATGCGCTTCGCTATACCGAAAGAGGGGGACAAATCGAGGTCAAAGTCTCTCCTCGGGCAGATGTCCTACATATCTGTGTCCGGGATGATGGAGCAGGTATTCCCCTTGAATATCAATCTAAAATTTTCGATAAATTCGTGCAGGTTGAAACAGAAAAAGATGTGGGAGGAAGTGGATTGGGCCTAGCCATATGCAAGGAAATAGTCAAAGCCAACCAGGGCTCAATTTGGGTAGAGTCAATGCCAGGGCAAGGCAGCACTTTCACCTTTACGCTGCCCATTGCTGATCGTTCTTCATCTGCAACAGGAGTAAAACTGAATGTCTGAGCCCAGAATATTGGTAGTGGATGACGAGAAGAGTATTAGGCTCACCGTTACCCAGTCCTTAAAAACCCAAGGATATATTGTTGAAACAGCTGTAAATGGTCACGATGCATTAGAACAGCTTCAGCAAGAAACCTTTGACTTAATTCTTACGGATCTGAAGATGCCGGGGATGGATGGTATGGCCTTAGTAGAGCAGGCTATTCAACTCCATCCTCACCTACAAATCATCATGATTTCAGCCCACGGTACAGTGGAGAACGCTGTAAAGGTAATGAAGCTCGGGGCTATTGATTTTATCCAGAAACCCTTTACACCAACCGAAATTCGCGAATTAGTCAAGCAAGTTCTAGGTCGCAGTTCGAGGGAACAGGACACTTCCAGTTTCGATAGTTTGTTGGAGTCAGCTAAGTATCAAGCTAGCCAACGCCAATTCGAAGATGCGATTTCAACCGTTAAAGCAGCTATCGGGGTCGATCCATCCCAACCTTCAGCCTTTATGTTGCTAGGTCAGCTACAAGAATCACTCGGCGATCGCTTGGAAGGCATTAAAAATTACCGAGTTGCTATCGATCTTGATCCCACGGATCAAGACGCCCAACACAATCTAGATCGGGCTACCACATCTACTTTTCGGCCCAAGCTTAGCTAACCGCAAGCTATTTTGACTTTTTTATGATCAAACAACTCTATGGCTAAATCTCAATACATTGTCGTTGTAGGCTGCGGTCAGCTCGGTTCTATCCTTGCCAACCATTTAAGCAGTGAAGGACATAGTGTCGTGGTTATCGACCAAAATGAGCATCATTTTTCCAAACTCTCCACTGCGTTTAGTGGTTTTCGGATTGTGGGAGATGCAGTGGAATCAGCAATATTAAAGCGAGCCAAAACGGATAAGGCCGATTGCTTTTTTGCCGTCACCGACCAAGACAACATCAATCTTATGGTGGCTCAGATCGCCAAAGAAATCTTTCAGGTGCCCAAGGTCCTTGCTCGTGTCTATGATCCTGCTCGTGAACAAAGCTATCGAGACTTAGATATTTCGACAATCAGCCCCACCCTATTATCTGCCCAGGCATTTCTGGATATTCTTCAGCCCTCCCAGGTGGTGCAAGCATGAGGCTAATATTAATTGGCAGTGGCAAACTTGTATACTTTCTGACCCGACAATTTGCCAGTAAAGGCTACGAACTCACCTTAATTTGTCCCGATTCAGACGATGCCCGTGCTCTTTCCCGCCAGTTCAAAGCCACAGTCATTCTGGGGGATGGGAGTGACCCCACCATCCTTCAAGATGCAGAAGCTTACCGAGCTGATATATTGCTGGCTTTGACGACTCAAGATCAGGATAATCTAGTGGCTTGCCAAATTGCCCAACAGCAATTTGGCATTACTGAAACTCTAGCCATCGTTAACGATCCAGATAACTTAGATATCTTTGAAAAACTGGGTGTCACCATCGCCTTTTCAGCCACAGAAATTATTGCCCATCTCTTAGAACAACATTTGGAATTTGAGAATATTAAAAATATCTCTCCCGTGGCTGAGGGAGATATCAACGTCATGGAAGTGACCCTCGAAGAAAACAGCCCTGCGGTGGGTAAAACCCTGCAAGAACTAGAAGTATCTAGCCAAGCCCAGATTACCTGCATTGTTCGGAACCAGTACATCACCATGCCCAAACGATGGACTCGGTTACAAGTAGCCGATCATCTGATTGTCGTGAGTCGTCCAGAATATGTTGGCCCGTTCCTGAGAGCATTAACCGGTAATGAAGCCTGACCTCAAGATGTATAAATACCTTTCTCAGCGTTATCGAGCTATTTTGGGCTATACCGGACTCGTCTGTTTCATTTCGGGCCTTACCCTTCTGGCTCCCCTCCTGGCCCTACCAGTTTACCCAGAAGAAATCATATGGGCTTGGGGGTACCTTTTACCAGGGTTAACCTTAGCCTTAGTTGGAGCTATAGGATGGAAAAGTCTTGTACCAAAACAGGCTTTGAGTCTTACCCTCTCTGAAGGATCTGTTATTGTCGTTTTGGCTTGGATCGTCTCCATCTTAGCGAGCACATTTCCCTTAATGACAACGGCAGGATTAACCTTTACCCAGGCCATTTTTGAAGCCACTAGTGGTTGGACCACAACTGGACTCTCTGTCGTTGATGTGGGGCAAGCCTCTCATTTAACCTTGCTGTTTCGTAGCGTGATTGAACTAGTTGGAGGGGCAGGCTTAGCAATTGTTACACTAAGTGCGCTAGCAGGCCCAGTGGGAGCGAGCTTACCCGCAGCAGAAGGTCGGACCGAACAACTAGCCCCCAATGTGCGCCGCTCCGCCAAATTAGTGTTGAGTATTTATTCTGGCTATATCGCCATCGGAATTGTGGCGTTGCGGATTGCAGGGATGGGCTGGTTTGATGCCATTAATCACGCCTTTGCAGCTCTATCTACCGGTGGCTTTTCCACTCAGGCAGACTCGATTGGCTATTGGGATAATCCCGCCATTGAAGCCGTAACCATTGTATTAATGCTAGGGGGCACGATAAATTTCGTCACCAGCTATCTGCTATTAACGGGGCGCTTCAAGTCCGTCGTCAGGAATGGAGAAATTCGGTTACAAGCGCTGCTGATTCCTGCTTCTACGGCTCTGCTTTTCTTTGGAGTTACCACTCGCCTGTATCCTATAGCGGGGAAGGCATTCCGGGTGGCTTTGTTCGAAATGGTTTCTGCTTTATCAACGACAGGGTTTTCGACGGTTGGGTATACCGACTGGAACAGTCTGGGCTGGCTGGTCATGATTGTCTTGATGCTGATTGGAGGTGGAGCAGGCTCAACCGCTGGCGGTATTAAACAGTATAGAATCTATGTTCTGTATCGCTCCTTGCTGTGGGAAGTGAAACGCATGATGCTTCCCCAGCATGCTGTAACAGAACCCCGATCTTGGCAGGGAGAGAATCAGCATTTTCTCAGTGATGCTTTGATCCGCCAGGTGAGTGTATTAGTCTCTCTTTACCTACTGGTGTTTGGTATAGGAAGTTGCGTAACGGTTGCCTATGGCTATTCATTACCGGATAGTCTTTTCGAGTATGCTAGTACACTCAGTACCGTAGGCCTATCGGTAGGAGTGACCGCGGCTGATGCACCAACAGGTTTGTTATGGACCCAGACTATCGGCATGTTTCTCGGTCGATTAGAGTTCTTTACCGTCTTTGTGGGTTTGATCAGACTCTACAAAGATGTTCCAGCCCTATTGAGGTAAGATTCCGGCCTACTCTGGGGTTATTTAGCCCAGTTGAAGGAGGAAGCGTAATATATTTGTAGTCTATCTATACTTATGCTGCCCCTACCAAGGCAGAGAGTACAGGAGCTTGCCAGCCTTTCTCCCACTCATTACTGGTGATCATCCCTCTGATTTGCAATACATTGTGGGCTCCATCATGAGTCCATTGCATTTTCTTGGTTCGTTTAAAGCGGTCATTGATAATCGTATCAATATGAGATTCCGCAACTTGACTGGTGTAGCTTAGACCCTGTTGATCTCGTTCTTTATAATTCACCAGATAGACTTGATTATTCTCTAGATAGTTATATAACTTCTTCAGTTTTGAGCGTTTCTTTTCATCTGTAATGTTGGTCATCAGCAGTTCTAATTTTGGCACTGTTCATTTCAGGGTTACAGATCTAAACCACAGTTGAGTGATATCCAGACATTTTGAGATCTTGGGTATGGCGATCAGAGATACTCAATCAATGCCAACTTATTTCCCTGCAGATTGTCCAATATGAATTCATCCTCCTGTGTTGCCGCTACTCTTTCTCCATCTGAGCGCCAGGAGTTAGCCCTTCAGGTTCTGACCAAGACTGAACCCGTCACCAACCTCGCCAAAGAACACCAAGTCAGTCGCAAGTTTCTCTACCAACAAAGCAACAAGGCAAATGACGCTTTAGAAGAAGCTTTCACGCCATCTAATAATAATGATGATGTGCTTTTCTATTTACCCATTACGAAAGCTTGGCTGTTCCAACTGATTCTAGCCTTGGTGCTAATCGGTCACAGTTCCTTTCGTGGTGTCGTTGAATTGCTGCGGGATCTTTTTGATTTTCCAACGTGTGTAGGAACGATCCACAACCGGTTGGCCACGGCCTCAGCTTCAGCAGCCAAAATCAATCCCAAGACCTGTCATCCGTAGAGATTGGATTACATGATGAGATCTTTCATGGCTCAAAACCAGTTCTAGTCGGCATTGATGCCGCTTCCACCTATTGCTATCTCTTGGAAGCCGCAGAACATCGAGATGCGGATACCTGGGGCTATCATCTACTCAATGCTGCAGAGCAAGGACTCGACCCGACACACACCATTGCTGATGCTGGCTCAGGCTTGCGGGCAGGCCAAAAGGAAGCCTTTGGTGTCGAATGTCAATTACATAGTCCGAAAGTATTTTGATTTTCCTCCTGCTATTAGAGATTTGATTTGAAGCTTTGTCACTTGTACTTGAGATCGATGATCTTCTGCCTCGGTGATGGCCGAAGGCCGGTCGGAGACCATCGCGACAGAGAGCAAATGACAATTATCAATAAAACCACCATCAATAGAGATGCTTTCGAGTAAGCATCTCTATTGATGGTGGGGTAAAGGAGGTTTATTCTCGCTTGGGATTAGCTAGAAGTCTTTGGAGAATTGGCCGCGTTTTTTAGCAGCTGCTTGTTTTCGAAAACTCTCAGCCTGCATCTCGAAAATGGTGGCATGGTGAATTAAGCGATCAATAGCAGCCACTGTCATCATCGAGTTGGGGAAGATCTTATCCCATTGGCTGAAAGGCTGATTAGCCGTGATGAGTAGGCTCTTTCGCTCATAGCGATGAGCAATCAGTTCGAATAGGACCGAGGTTTCAACATCAGACTTTTGAATATAGCCGAGGTCATCAATGATGAGCAGATCGTACCGGTCGAGCTTAGACAACAGGCTCTGCAATTCCAGTTGGAGTTTTGCCAGTTCCAGCTGTTGCACCAACGCTGTGGCCGTGACAAACTTCACCCGTTTCCCCAACTCAACAATAGAAGTCCCTAATGCAGAGCTGACATGTGTTTTCCCTGTTCCGCTTGGCCCAAATATCAAAATATTACTGCCCGACTCTAGCCAGTGAGTTGTTTGGGAAAACTCCATGATGGCTGCTGGATTGAGACTGGGAATATGGTCAAACTCAAAATTGGTCCAGGACTTGCCGTAGGGCAGCTGCGCTTCGGTTAGCGCGCGGGAGATCCGATTCTGTTCTCGACGGCTGGCTTCCCCTTGGGCTAAAGCCAATAGAAACTGGGCGTAGGACCAATTCTCCTGAGTCGCTTGATGCTCGATGCTCTGCCACTCGTCGAGGAAATGTCTTAACCGGAGCTGCTTGAGCGTCATCATCAAATTGTCGTATGGATTGTCCGGTGCTGCATTGGAGGAGTTGGTCATAGTCGGAGAGAGCGTGCTGTTGTGAAATGATGTCAGGATATTGCTCAGTCGAGAGCTTGAACTCAAAGGCTTGTTTTAATCTACTCAAGGTCAGGGTGGACTGTTCCAGTTGGGTTTGTAGATAGTCAGCTACCTGGGATTCTTGATCCTGAGTTGCAGCAATGTAGAGGGCTTCTGTCATCAAACGGGCAGCCTGGTCCCGCTCAAAGTCAGCTTTGAGGGATTCCCATAGCTGATGCCATTGAAGATTGGGCAGTAAGTCTGCTTGCCATTGGCAGTAGAGAAACGCATGGGGCTTTCTCCTGAGACTTTCTGCCACATGCTTGTAATCGATACTACGAGCCCGTCTCTTCTTCCCAGAGCCATGGACATGGACCCGCGCCAATTCCACTACGGGAGTGGTGCCTAAGAAACCGACAAGGCGGTCATGGTATAGGTGCAGTTTCAACCGATGACCAATTAAGCGAGAGGGGACTGTGTACAGGACACAGCGGACGGCAATCGTGCTGTTGCAGCTGACTTTAGCGCTGCGGATTTCATAATCAGGGGTGCGATATTTGGGCAAAGGTTGTAATGTGGGGAGCTCCAGTGCAAACTTCTTTTGACACTTGGCATTCAGCTTAGCGATGACTTGCTCGATGAACTGTTGATACTCAGCTACGGATTCGAAGTCAAAGCTGCCTCGACGATACAGGGCCTGGCATAATCGCCGCTTGAAATAGCCATGGGAGCTCTCGATGCCGCCATTCTCATGAGAGACGCCCAGATTGTTGCGGGTCGGCTCCATCCGGTAATGGTCACACAGAGTGGAATACAACTGAGTCAGCTGGGGGGTTACGACCGCCGGTATTGCGATAGGCGGCACTCAGACTATCGGTACGGTGGGTCTTAGGCACACCACCACAGGCAGATAAGGCATTTTGTAGTCCTTGAGATAAGCCGATAAAACTCTCTCCGCCTTGAATCACCTGCACGTACTGCCAGCCGCTATAACTCAGTCGATAGTGATACAAGATATGGTGAAAGGTTTCACCCTGAACCGTCACACTGAAACCTTTGAGCTGGGTGAAGTCTGACTGTCCCATCTCTCCAGGATGATGTTGAATTTTGAACATCACTTCTTTGGGCTTGCCATGAGCTGCCTTCCATTTAGCGGTTCGGCGTTGCACGGTTCTGATCTTGTCATCATATTGCCCAGGATGGTCCTCTTGTAAGGTCTCAAATAGAGTAGTCGCTTCTAATCGAGGCTCACGCTCTAACATCGGCTCAAGTTCTAATTCCCATAATCCATCCAGCGGATCTTCACGGGTTTTCCAGTCATGAGGGCGGCCTCGTTGGGGACGATGGGTGCCACTATCAATACGACGGGCAGTGCGGGTTGAGATCCCTGCTTTGGCAGCTGCAGTGTCTTGGGAAGAGCCGGATTGTTTTGTTTTCATATAAAGCTGTACCTGTTGAGGTTTAATAGGAGCTGGCACTAGAGGTCCCTAATCGTCTTAGGTGTACAAACCCTAGTGTCTTTCCTGTATGGAGTTATAAAAAAAGTGAAAAGGTATAGATGCTCTCTGAACTGATTTGAGATCTCTTGTGTTTTGAGAATGAGATCCTGATTTCTAGAGAGGTCTACGTAATTGTCAGGCGGTCATGTATTCGGTCTATGCAATTGTCGCCTATC